>JAGXLJ010000097.1 GCA_018334775.1 Halodesulfurarchaeum sp. | reverse complement strand
GGTACGAGAGCATCCGTGGGGAGTTATTAACCCGGATTTACGCACAGACGCCCCGGGACGTGGGCAATGTACGTGATGAGTTTGACCACTACGAGGCTGACATCCTGTTCCCCAATCGATTCTTGGTCGATCGGGATATCACTAGTGGGGTTTCGGTGCCAGTGCGCCGGGGGGATGATGGGGCTATCTACGCCCATGCCGACGAAGTCGACCCAGTCGAGATGAGCCCGAATCTCCGGGTCAATACGTTCGACATCGAAGTGGACGATCGGAACGGGTTCCCAGAGGACGGCGAGGAGGATCTCATCAGTATTTCGAGTCACGACTCCTATCGGGACGAGTACATCGCCTGGCTCTACGATCCACCAGTTCGCGACGAGGCGGCCCCGGAAGACCTCCCGGACCACGAATTTCTCGAGTCAGACGCGTCGATCGAAGTCAGAACGTTTGAGGACGAGGCCAACATGCTCGACTCGTTTCTCGAGTACATCGACGAGACGGACCCCGACGTGTTGACTGGGTGGAATTTTTCGGATTTCGACGCCCCGTATCTTCTCGACCGACTCGAAGTCCTCGGCCTTGATTCCGACCGACTCTCGCGTGTGAACGAGGTATGGCGAAGCGATTGGCAGGGCCCGAGTGTGAAAGGCCGGGTCGTCTTCGATCTTCTGTATGCCTACCAGCGAACCCAGTTCTCGGAACTGGACTCCTATCGACTCGAAGCGGTCGCCGAAGAGGAGGTCGGGGTCGGGAAAGAGCGGTACACCGGAGACATTGGTGACCTCTGGGAGACCGATCCGGAGCGGCTGTTAGAGTATAATATGCGTGACGTCGAATTGTGTGTCGAGATCGACCGTCGGCAGAACATCATCGACTTCTGGGAAGAGGTTGCGGAGTTCGTGGGCTGCAAACTGGAGGATGCGACGACCCCCGGCGATGCCGTGGATATGTACGTCCTTCATAAGGTCCACGGGGAGTTCGCGGTCCCGTCGAAGGGCCAGCAAGAGAGCGAAGACTACGAGGGTGGGGCCGTTTTCGATCCGATCACGGGGGTCCGGGAAATGGTGACGGTTCTTGACTTGAAGAGCCTCTATCCGATGTGTATGGTGACAGTGAACGCGTCACCGGAAACGAAAGTCGATCCCGAGGCCTTTGGGGGGGACACGTATCGAGCGCCAAATGGGACCCATTTCCGGACCGAACCGGATGGAATCATCCGCGAGATGGTCACGGAACTGCTTTCCGAGCGCGAAGAGCGGAAGACGCTTCGAAACGAGCACGACCCGGAGAGCGATGATTACCGGCTTTACGACCAACAACAAGCCGCGGTCAAAGTCATCATGAACTCCCTGTACGGTGTGCTGGGCTGGGAGCGGTTCCGCCTCTATGATAAGGAAATGGGAGCCGCCGTAACCGCGACGGGCCGTGCCGTCATCGAATTCACTGAACAGGCGGCCAACGAACAGGGGTTGGAGGTAATCTACGGGGACACTGACAGCGTCATGCTGGAACTCGGGTCCAACGTGTCCGCTGGAGAGGCCATCAAACGGTCCCACGACCTCGAGGACTATATCAACGATTCATACGACGAATTCGCCAGCAGAGAGCTTCAGGCTGCGGAGCATCGTTTCCAGATCGAATTCGAGAAGCTTTACCGACGGTTCTTCCAGGCCGGCAAGAAGAAACGGTACGCCGGTCACATCGTTTGGAAAGAAGGAAAGGAAGTCGACGACATCGACATCACCGGATTCGAGTACAAGCGCTCTGATATTGCGCCGATTACCAAAGAAGTCCAAAAAGATGTCATCGAACGGATCGTCACGGAGGGCGACATTGAGGGCGTGAAGGAATACGTCCACGAAGTCATTGAGGAGTACCAGGCGGGCCAGGTCAGCCTCGACGACGTTGGAATTCCAGGCGGGATCGGCAAGCGTCTGGACGATTACGAAACTGATACGGCCCACGTCCGCGGGGCCAAATACGCGAATCTCCTTCTCGGGACAAACTTCACGCGTGGAAGTAAACCAAAACGGCTCTACCTGAAGAAAGTACATCCCTCGTTCTGGCACCGAATCGAGGAGGAGAAGTCGGGGATCGAAGAAACGGACCTCTATATCGAGTTCAAACGAGATCCGGATGTCATCTGTTACGAGTACGCGGACCAGGTGCCAGAGGAATTCGAGATCGATTGGCCGAAAATGCTCGAAAAGACGCTCAAAGGACCGATATCACGTGTCCTCGAGGCCCTCGATATCTCCTGGGCTGAGGTTCGAGACGGCCAGACACAGACCGGTCTCGGTCAGTATATGTGAGTTGGTGCGTGTTGGGGTGTGGCGACCTGCTGCGCGCACTTAGGCCCCGGCTTCGGATTTTTGCAGTTTGATGCGAACACGCGACCCTGCTGACTCATCCGTTTCGAATTCGAGTTTGCCTCCGGACTCTTGTACGATCCATTGAGCCACCCACAGGCCGAGTCCGCTCGAATGTTCGAGACTCGATTCGATCCCGTGTTCGAGTGGATAGATCTCGTCCGGTGGGATCCCAGGACCGTTGTCCGCCACCTCGAGTATACCCCAGGGTTGGTCGGGTGAATATTCGACGGTCATTGTCACCTGGGCATGGTCCCCGACGTTGTGAACGATCCCGTTCGTGCACAATTCAGTAATTGCCTCTTCGAGCCGTCTCGATGCTGAGACTGGAGCCGAATCGGGGACATCGAAGCTGATTGTGGCGTCTGGATACTCCTCACGAAGGTGTAACGCGTTGGCAGGCACAATGTCTGCGAGATCGACGACCGTCGTGTCCGTTTCGCCTTCGGATAAGACACTCTCGATGTAGCGAGCGTTCTCTCCGAGGCGGTGGAGTCGGTTTGCTTCAGACTGAATATTCTCCAAGAGCCCGGGTAAATTTCGATCCGAGTCCAGTGCCAATTCGGCGTTGCCGCGGATGACACTCACTGCAGATCGGATATCGTGGCGGAGGATCCGGTTGACGACCGAGAGTCGCTCTTCGAGCTCTATCCGATCCGTGATGTCCGTTTGGATGGCGACGAATGCTGAGATTTGGCCGTTCTTTTCGATCGGAGCGATCGTTTGTTGGGCTGTATACTGCTCCCCCGATTTTCGCTGATTAATGACCTCTTCGTCCCACACTTTCCCCTGTTTGATAGTCCCCCAAAGCGCGTCGTAATGGTCCGGGTCCATCGCGCCGGAATTCATGATCCGTGGTGTCTGCCCCACTGCTTCGTCGGCCGAAAACCCGGTCATTGATTCGAAGGCTGGGTTGACGTATTCGATTGTCCCATCGGGTGCGGTCATGTAGATCGCGTGTCCGGAGGCGTCGACTGCCTGTTTCAACCGGTTTGACTGCTCTTCCCGTGCTTTTCGCTTGGAGATGTCCCGGGCTACGAGTAAAATCCCTCCAATTCCATCGACATTTGGACGGTGAACGCCGTTCGTCTCGACCCACGTCCACCCCCCATCGGCTCCGCGGAACCTGAACTCGAGTGTGCCGATATCGTATGGTTCAGCGAGCAGTTGGGTGAGGGCAGCCTCCACCGGCTCCAAATCGTCCGGATGGACGAACTCCAGTGGTGAGTTTCCGACGAGTGCGCTCTGTGACTGGCCGAGACTGTCTTCGGCCGCGGGACTGACGTATTCGATCACACCCTGCTCGTTAACGAGCGTGATTACGTCGCCCGAATGTTCCACGAATGCTTGATAGCGTTCGAGTTCGAGCTCGTATTCTTTCCGATCCGTGATTTCCCGATCGATCGCAAAAAAGCCGATGACGTCCTGATTGTCGTCGTATCTGGGATGTTTGTTGATCGAATACCAGTGTTTTGTTCCGTCAGCATGGGTAACCTCCCGTTCGCGTCCGACGACTGGGTTGCCGTTGAGGACACGCGTTTCGTCTTCGATGATCGATTCGGCCTCCGCCTCAGGCCATAGATCCCAGGCGGTTTTTCCGACCACCGATGCCGGGTCCTTGTTCAAGATTTCGGCATACATATCCCCGGAGTACACAAGTTCGTGGGCCGGGTTTTTGAAGTAAATAAGGTCCGGCGCTTTTTGCACCACGGATTCGAGTAGATCCCGATAGAATTTGTCGGGATCAGGAGCCGTGGCCATTAGTAATAACGCTTCTGTGTGAGATTCGGAATAGGCTTCCTATCAGTGCAAACGAAATTGGTTGCTCCGATTCGAGCACCGTGTCCAGATAGGGACTACCGAAGACGAAGTGGTACTAATCCTCAAGTGTCGTATGTCTCAGGTGTGTGCGGCTTTCAATTCAACGAGGTACCCAAACGGATCCCTGACGTATATCGCTCGTTTGTGACCGACAGCGCCGGCGACCCTACGGTCATCTTCGATCGGTACGGCTGCGTCTTCGACTGTCTCTCGAATTGCCTCGCCTGATTCGTCGAGATGGATCGAAATATGGTCGTAATTCCACCCGCTCGGGGGCTCGAAATTCGGATCTGGCCAGAGATGAATGACTGACGTGTCTGTGAGTCGGACGGCGATAAACGGCTTTTCACCCGCTTCAAACTCGTCCCGCCGTTCGATCTCGAAGGCAAGCACGTCACGGTAAAATTCGAGTGCCTGCGGGATTCCGTTGGCTGGGATCCGTAAATTGACGTGGTCGATGGCGAGGGCGTCCATGCTCAAAGGGTCTTCATACCGACTGAAAAGACTTCTCCGTTTAGCGGTTCGACCCGAACGTTTCAAACTTGTCACGACGGAAGAGGTCTAGCTCAGCCACTGTCGAATTATCCTGGCTGGCCGCGAAGGTGACTGCGTCAGCAATTTCCTCGGGTTCGGTGACGGTGCCGGGTTTGTACTGGGCTTCGAACGAATCCCCCTCCTCGAATCCGAACTCGGTCCGGACCTCGGATGGATTGATGATCGAGACGCCGACTCCCTCGCCACCGACGTCTGCCATGACACTTTTTGCAAATCCTCGAACCCACCATTTCGTCGCTGCATAGACCGGATTGAAGGGACGCGGAAACTGGCCGGCGAAACTTCCGATAAAGATCAAATTCCCCTCGGTGTCGGTTAGATGGGAGAGGGCCGCCCTGGTCAAATAAAAGACCCCGTCCACGTTGACATTCATCATCTGGCGGTAGGCGTCCGTTTCGAGATCTTTTACACCCTCTCCTCGGCCGATGCCGGCATTGGCGACGACAATATCAAGGCCACCAAACTCGGAGACAGTGGTTTCGACGAGTGCGTTTACTGCGGCTTCGTCCGTCACATCCGTTGGAACGACTCGCGCAGTTCCATCATCAGCGCGGATCTGGTCGGCAACGGTTTTCAACCGCGTTTCACGTCTGGCTGCAAGAACCACTGCCGCACCCTCCCCAGCCAAGGCTCGTGCAGTCGCCTGTCCGATTCCAGCACTTGCCCCAGTAATTACTGCGGTTTCACCGTCCAGTCGTCCCGA
>JAGXLJ010000096.1 GCA_018334775.1 Halodesulfurarchaeum sp. | reverse complement strand
GGGTGAAGAGCTACGTCGAGCGGGACGATCTGCCCCACCTCCTATTTGCAGGACCAGCGAGCACCGGCAAGACAGCGACGGCCCAGGCCATTGCCAAAGAACTCTACGGCGACGATTGGCAGGAAAACTTCCTCGAGCTGAACGCCTCCGACGAGCGCGGGATCGACGTCGTCCGGGAGCGGATCAAGGACTTCGCGCGGACCTCATTCGGCGGGTACAACTATCGCATCATCTTCCTCGACGAAGCAGACGCGCTCACTTCTGCGGCCCAATCAGCACTCCGCCGCACGATGGAGCAGTTCTCGAAGAACACCCGGTTTATCCTCTCCTGTAACTACTCCTCGAAGATCATCGACCCGATCCAGTCCCGCACCGCCGTCTTCCGCTTTTCCCCAATAGACGACGCGGACGTTATCGCACGGATCCGGGACATCGCGGCGACAGAGGGCATCGAATTCACGGAGGAGGGACTGGATGCACTCGCCTATGCCGCCGACGGCGACATGCGACGGGCCATTAACGCACTCCAGAGCGCCGCTGCCGCAGGTGGCGTCGTCGACGAGGAGGCCGTGTACGCGATCACGAGCACCGCCCGGCCCGAAGAGATCGAGGAGATGATCGAGCGGGCGCTTGACGGCGATTTCACGGGGGCACGGGCGCACCTGGCCGATCTGATCACCGAACGGGGACTGGCCGGCGGGGACATCATCGATCAGCTTCACCGGTCGATCTGGGAGTTCGAACTCGAAGACAAAGCGGCGGTTCACCTCATGGACCGACTTGGGGAAGCGGACTACCGAATCAGCGAAGGCGCCAACGAACAGGTCCAGTTGGAAGCACTGCTGGCCGCGGTGGCACTTGCCGCCGGGGAATCCTAACGGAAAACGAGCGCCCACTCTTCAGTCCCGGAACTGTTTTAGCCCCGCATCGGCCACTTCCCTGCAATGAGTGACCTTGAGGACGCCTACCGCCTCGAATACTTCGAGGAGGAAGGCTTCGTTCGGACGGAATGTACGGAGTGTGGCTCCTTCTTCTGGACGCGAGACCACGACCGGGCCACCTGTGGGGAACCCCCCTGTGACCAATACGAGTTCATCGACACCCCGAGTCTCGACACCGAGTATACGCTCAAGGACATGCGAGAGGCGTTTCTCTCCTTCTTCGAGGAGCGGGACCACGAACGGGTCGAGCCGTATCCCGTTGCGGCAAATCGATGGCGGGACGACGTCCTGTTGACCCAGGTCTCGATTTACGACTTTCAGCCACTGGTCACGAGCGGGCAGACGCCCCCACCGGCGAACCCGCTGACCATCAGTCAACCCTGCATCCGGATGCAGGACATCGACAATGTGGGCAAAACCGGGCGACATACGATGGCCTTCGAGATGATGGCCCATCACGCGTTCAACGCCCGCGAGGACGCCGATGAAGACTTGGCTTACGAGGGCGAGGTCTACTGGAAGGACGAAACTGTCGAGCTCTGTGACGAGTTCTTCGAGGAGATGGGCGTCGACCCCGCGGAAATCACATACATCGAGGACCCGTGGGTCGGGGGCGGCAACGCTGGCCCGGCCTTCGAGGTGCTCTACCGGGGGGCTGAACTCGCCACGCTGGTCTTCATGTCGATGGAACAAGACCCCGAGGGCGAGTACGAGCTGAAGGACGGCAACCGGTACAGCCCGATGGACACCTACATCGTCGACACGGGCTACGGGCTCGAGCGCTGGACCTGGGTGAGCCAGGGCACCCCGACCGTCTACGAAGCAGTCTACCCGGAGATGATCGCGTTCCTCAAAGAACAGGCCGGGATCGAACTCAGCGAAAACGAGAAGGACCTGATCCATCGAGCGTCCAAACTCTCCGGTCGACTGGACATCGACGAAGCGGAGGATGTGGGCGCTGCCCGACGAACGATCGCCGAGGAACTCGGCGTCAAGGTCGAGTACATCGACGACCTGGTCTCGCCCCTCGAGGACATCTACGCGATCGCTGACCATGCCCGCACGCTCGCGTACATGTTCGGTGATGGAATCGTCCCGTCGAACGTGGGAACTGGCTATCTGGCCCGAATGGTGCTTCGTCGAACCGTCCGACTGGTCGAGGCGATCGAGGTCGAGACTCCGATCGCGGATCTCGTCGACATGCAGGCCGAGCGCCTTGGCTACGAGGACCGGGAGACGGTCAGGGACATCGTTCGCTCGGAAGTGGCGAAATACGAGGAAACCTTGGAACGGGGCGGTCGTCGGGTCCGACAGATCGCCAAGGAGCGCGCCGAGACGGCCACTCCCATCCCCAAATCGACGCTGGTGAATTTGTATGATTCCCACGGCATCCAACCGGACATGGTCCAAGAGATCGCCGCGGAGTTCGACGTCGAGGTTGAGGTCCCGGACAATTTCTACGCTCTGGTGGCACAACGGCACGACACGGAGACCACCGAGACCGCCCGAACAAGCCGCGATCAACGCTTTGCGGACCTGCCAGAGACCGAACAACTCTACTACAACGACGCCTACCGCACGGAGTTCGAGGCTATCGTCCTCGACGTCTTCGAGCGCGAGGAGGGGTACGACGTCGTGCTCGATCAAACCATGTTCTACCCGGAGGGTGGGGGGCAACCAGCCGACCATGGCACACTCTCGACCGACGAGACGACAGTCGATGTGAAAGACGTCCAGATCGAGGACGGGGTCATTCGACACCACACCGATGGCGATCCCGGCAATGGGGAATTCGTCACCGGCAAAATCAACACGGATCGGCGTCGGCGGCTCATGCGCCATCATACGGCGACCCACGTCGTCATCGATGCGGCACGGGAGGTTCTGGGCGATCATGTGCGACAGGCCGGGGCCCAGAAGGGGACCAGTTCCTCGCGGATCGACATCCGCCATTACGAACGGTTGGACCGCAAGACGGTCGAGGAAATCGAAATGCGAGCGAACGAGACGGTGATGGCGGATCTCCACGTGCACCAGGAGTGGCCCGACCGACACGAAGCCGAGGAAACCTACGGCTTCGACCTCTATCAAGGTGGCATTCCCGCCGGGCAAAACATCCGGTTGATCCATGTCGGGGAGGACGTGCAGGCCTGTGGTGGGACCCACGTGACCCGGACCGGCGAGATCGGGTCCATCAAAATCCTCTCGACGGAGCGGGTCCAAGACGGCGTCGAGCGGCTCACATTCGCCGCGGGCGATGCGGCCGTCGGACACGTCCAAGCGATGGAACGGTCACTGCAGGCTGCCGCCGAGACATTTGATGTCACGCCGTCGGAAGTGCCCGAGACGGCCGAGCGGTTCTTCTCCGAGTGGAAGGAACGCGGCAAGCAGATCGAGGGGCTCAAACAGCAACTCGCCGAGGCCCGCGCTGGGGGCGGCGAACAGGCAGACCGCATCAAATTCGGCGACTGGGAGGCAGTCGTCAACCGCCTCGACGTCGACATGGACGAGTTGCGAGCGACCGCAAACGTGCTCGCCGACGACGGTGTCGTCGCCATCCTCGGCAGCGGGGTCGACGGGGCGCAGTTCGTCGTCTCGGTGCCCGAAGGGGCGCCGGTCAACGCAGGCGAATTGGTCTCGGAACTGGCCAGTCAGGTCGGTGGCGGCGGCGGTGGCCCGCCCGATTTCGCACAGGGTGGCGGCCCTGAGGTCGACGCACTCGACGATGCACTCGATACGGTCCCTGACCTGCTCACCGCAGCAATCGAGGCCTAATCCTCAAACCGGAAAAACGTCGTTTTGGGCGTGAGAAGCGGGCTGTTTCAGGCCCGGTCGATGTCTAACTCGTCGCGGAGTTCTTCGATCGCCACAGATTCGGAGAGTTCGTCCAGCCGTTCCCGGAAGTGATCCTCGCAAAGCCCGACCGTGACGCCGCCGGATTCGGCGGTCATGTCGGCCGGCCGCCCACAGTAGTGACACTCCATATATGACCCCAATAACCCAAGCCCCCTGAACGTCACGGCTGCGGCGAAATGGCCGCCCCGAGTCCGCGATAGGATTCGCGATCGAGTCCTGTCGTCCCAATTTCGTCACCGTGAGCGTCGCTTCCGCCGGTTTCGAGGAGATCATGCTCCTCGATGGTCGATTCGATCAAGTCCGTGTCAACGACCGGTTCGGCCGAGGCCGGTCGGTCGTAGGGGTAGTAGCGTTCAACAGCATCGAGCGCCCCGCAGTGGTCCAGCGCAGCTTCTGGGTCAGGATACCGAAACGGATGGGCCAAACTGACGACCTCTGCGGCATCCTGGAGGAGTTCGACGGCCCGTTCGAAAGCGGGGACCTCCCGGGCGACAAAACAGGGCCGTCCCGACCCGATACGATCCTGAAACACCGCCTCGACCGATTCGTAGCCCGTTTCAGGGTGCGAGACGACTGCCCTGGCGATGTGGGGCCGGCCCGTTCGCTCAGTCACAGAGAGGGGCAGGTCAATGCCAAGTTCGCGTTCCAAACACGAGATGATTTTGCGGCCACGGATTTTCCGATCCGTTCCGAGCCGGTCGGTTTCAGCGCGAAGGGCCGCGGTCGGATTGAGCCCGTAGCCGAGTAAATCGATCCGCTGGGTCGGCGTCTCGGTCCGGAGTTCGATGCCCTGGATGAGTCTGACCCCCTCGCGCTCGGTCAGAGGGGCCTCGAGATCGGGATGGAGCCGGTCATGATCGGTCACGCCGACGACGGAGACCCCAGCCGCCCGAGCAGCCGCAGGCACAGCACCGAGCGACAGGCTGCCGTCCGAGTTCGTCGTATGGACGTGCAGATCCGCATAGACCATACCGAAGGGGGGTCGGCCGGCCCCATACTCCTTTCGTCGGGTCGGAATCGGCGATACATTGATTACCATACCCACTCAACCCATGGGTATACCTCTCATGTCATTAGGTTCCTACGACGAACAGGAGCACGAGCGTCGAGAACGGAAGAATTCGAGTATGGACCTCTCCGAAGACGACACCAGGAGCAGTTACCAGGGATCAGTGGAGTTCGAATCGGGAAACTCCACCGAGGAACTGCTCGACCAATTCCACGAGATCACCGACGAATAGATGGGCACAAGCCCAGCGTTTTGCCCGTCGGTCCCCTACCGGGTCCATGACTGAACGGTGTGACGCGTGCGGTCAGGAGATCCCGATCGCGGGTGGGATTGCGAACTTCTGGACGATGGACTCGACAGAAACGGGAGGCATGACCCTCGAACTCGTCGACGGCACCGAACATCAACTATGCTTTGACTGTATCGAAAAGCTCCCAGAGGAGGCGACTGTCGAAGACGTAGCTGCCCTCGACGAGTCGGCCTGACCCGGCCTACAGGAAGGAGATACCGTAGGCCAGGACCGAGCCGACCATCAGGAAAACGAGGAACAGCGCCATGAGTTGTTCGCGATCCATAGTTGGTTTTCGGGCCGAAGGAATTTACCAGTTTGGACCCACTGACCCTTAATCGATCGTGGCATCGAGGACGGTTCCCC
>JAGXLJ010000095.1 GCA_018334775.1 Halodesulfurarchaeum sp. | reverse complement strand
CTAGCGGATTTGAACCTCGGTCACTTCGCTCGCTGTGCTCGCTTCGTTCCCTGCTTCAAATCCGCGGCCCAATCACTTCGACTCACGCCTCGCGACACAGCAAGCTGGTCGCTCGACGGTGAGGTTACTTAGATATGGGCCCTAGCGGATTTGAACCACTGACGACGCGGTTATGAGCCGCGCGCTCTAACCTGACTGAGCTAAGGGCCCTACAAAACGGTACTGGCGGCGCTGCCTTGAGGGTTACCTTCCGAAAGAAGCGCCGCCGCCAGGGCTCGAACCTGGGACCACCTCGTTAACAGCGAGGTGCTCTACCATCTGAGCTACGGCGGCCCGAATAATCGTACTTGTGTACTTTTGATAGGGCTTTCGTTTCGCCTGGCCTCGACTTGCCTGTGTTCGGCCGTCACAGCGATACTCGTGCTGGGAAGATAACGACTCCCCAGCGAGGCAATCTTTCTCTTAGGAAAGACTAATTTAGGGATCACAAAATATTCTTCCGAAATTTTAATTGTATTGAGCGATTCCGACCAGATACCGAATGAGTCTGCTCGCGAACCTGACGTTGGTCTTCGTCGCTGGGTTAATTACGGCTCTCGCTACGGGTGTCGGGGCCCTTCCCTTTTTCCTCGTCGACGATATTCCGGACCGCTGGAACGTCGGCCTCTGGGGGCTTGCGTCCGGGATCATGATCGCGGCTTCGGTGTTTGGTCTGCTCAAAGAGGGACTTGCCGCCGGGACGATTCAGGAAATCATCCCGGGTGTCATCGTGGGGGTCCTCCTCGTCGTGGTGAGCCATCGGGTCATCACGCACGCCAATGTCGACCCTCGGGACTACGCCGAGGCGGACTTCAAGAAACTCGTGTTGATTCTCGGCATCCTCACCGTCCACAGTTTCCCGGAAGGGGTCGCAGTGGGGGTTTCCTTCGCCGATCTCAATCTCACGGAAGGCCCGATGCTGCTGGGCTTTTCTATCCCAATTCTCGCGATTTTCATGACGATCGCCATCTCGATTCACAACGTTCCCGAAGGAACGGCGATATCCATCCCGCTCCGGGCGATGGGCGTCTCGAAGTGGAAGATGGTCTGGTGGTCGATTTTTTCGAGCCTGCCACAGCCGGTGGGAGCGGTGTTGGCTTTTGCCTTTGTTCGCTTTGCGCGGGACTTCCTCCCCTTCGGCTTCGGCTTTGCGGCTGGGGCGATGGTCTATCTTGTCCTCACAGAGTTCATTCCCGAGGCCCTGGAACTCGGTGAGGGACTTCCGAACGGGGCGCGGCCGGAGCTAGTGGCCGGAATTCTACTTGGGGTCGCCGTGATGGTTCCCCTCGCGATTATCTAAGAACCCATCGACATGCTTTCGGGGTGTGGCCCGGAAGACGTGGATATGACGGTCGGTCGTGACCTCGAGTCGGTAATCGAGCAAGTCGGAGAGCGAGTCGATCCGGACCCAGCTGAGCGAGCGGCGCTGCAGGATGCCGTCGAGGCACTCATTGAACGGACCGAGTCGGTCATCGGGGCCCTTGATCTTGATGCCACGGTCCTGCACGTCGGCTCGACGGCTAGAGGCACCTGGGTGAGCGGCGACCGGGACATCGACGTTTTCGTCAAGTTCGACCCAGAAATGGAGCGGGAGGAACTTGAGCGATACGGCCTGCGAATCGGCCGGGCGGTCCTCCCGGATGGCCACACCGAATACGCCGAACACCCCTATGTAAAGGGGGAATACGAGGGCTTTGCGGTGGATCTCGTCCCCTGCTACGACGTCGATACCGCACCTGAGATCCAGTCCGCGGTCGACCGAACGCCGTTTCACAACGCCTACCTGGAAGCCAGACTGGACGAGTCAGCCGCCCCAGCAGTCCGACGGTTCAAACAGTTCCTCAAAGGCATCGGCGCCTATGGTAGCGACCTTCGAACCCGGGGGTATTCGGGCTACGTGGTCGAACTTCTCGTTTTGGAATATGGCGGTTTCGAATCGACCCTTCGGGCGGTCAGCAAATGGCACCCCCCTGTCCTTTTGGACCCGGCGGATCACGCGGCGACGTCCTTTGAGGACCCATTGGTCGTCGTCGATCCCACGGATCCCGAACGAAACGTCGCCGCCGTCGTCGCAGAACAGAACGTGTCCCGACTCATCCATTATGCACGGCAGTTCCTCGCGGACCCAACTGTGGAGTTCTTCTTTCCTCCTGAGCCAGAGGTCATGACTGCCGAAGCCGTCCGACAGGCGGTTCAGGGACGGGAGACTGCCCCAATTGCGGTCGTGTTCGACCCACCAGCGGTAGTCGACGACCAACTCTATCCCCAGCTTCGACGGTCTCTTTCTGGCTTAGTCCGCGGGCTTACCGAGGCGGACTTCGAGGTCCTTCGAAGCGAGGCCTGGGCCAGGGAGCGAGGGGTGCTGTTCGTTGAACTGAGTGTCGCGGAGCGGCCGGCGGTCGAACGACACGAAGGGCCACCTGTGTACGCGGCGGACCATGCCCAGCGGTTCTTCGAAACATATGCTGATACCCCGGCTACTGGTCCGTACATCGAGGCGGACCGATACGTCGTCGAGCGGCACCGGGAGACCACGACGGCCCGTGAGTTCGTCGAAACGCGACTCCTCGACGTTGCACTGGGGGCCCGGATCGAACCGGCATTAGAGGAAGGGTATACGGTTCTCACCGGGACCGACATCGCAACATTGGCTCCTGAATTCGGACTCAAACTGGGGGAGTACTTCCGGCCGAGTCCGTAATCACTCACAGAGTTCGACGTAGAGGTCGATGTCCTCGGCCTGAATCGTCCGACGCCCGGCGTGTTCGGCGAGTTTGCGGGCACCCGCTGCGATATTTGTTGTGCGATCCTCGAGGGTCTTGGCGAGTGCCAGCCGTGCGTCCTTGGCCACGCGGTACCGATGGGCAACGTCGAGTCGCGCGATCCGATCGACGGGCGCTATCGGGAGTGTGAGCGAGTCTCGCGCTGGCACCTCGTCCGATCCGAAGTCCTCGACCATGATGGTCTTGCGACCGTCGGCTTCTGTCTGCTGGGCTGCCCTCGCCGCGATTTTGGCCCCTTCGTTCTGGATCTGGCGGGCGAGGGCCTCGGCGGCGTCGGCACTAACTCGGAGATCTCCCGCCTGTGTTCGGATGAGCGAATCGACGGGAGAAAACGGAAGCTCAACTCGCATATCCGGACACGCCGGCGGTGATCGGCTTAACTGTTTCCGTGCCCCGACTCGATTCGGTCGGGATCGAGGAGGCCGTCGGCCAACTCGCCGGCAACTGTGACTTCCTCGCCAAGCTCGACGTCAGCGTCGGACTGGACCGTTACCGTCTGTTCACCGTCGTCGAGAATGACCGGGTTTCCGGCCTGTACGACGACTCCGGTGAACTCGACGGCTTTTGCGGTGTCGGGACTTGAACCGGTGGCTGATTCCTGCTCTGTCTCGGATTCGCCTGTGCTCGCGCCGGAACTGTTCGAACTGGTCGTATCCGATCCGTCGTCACCAAACGCCGATAACCCTGTATCGGCCCCTGACTCCGTCGCCTCGACGTCACTATCGAGTCCGTCCTCGAGTGGTACGACTGTCGACTGCCAATTGGCTGAGGCTTCGAGATCGTCCTGCCAGCCGTCCTGAATCCCCACATCCACGAAGAGCACTTCGTCGCCTGGTCCGAGTTCGATGTCCGCCTTCTCACCCCAGAGGGCAACCCGAATGTCCCCTGTGTCGTCCTGGACGCGGACGTTTCGGACCTGTCCTTCAGTGCCGTCGTCCCGATCGAACGTTCGCTTCGGGTCTGCAGAGCGAACGACTCCAGCGATGTCGACGGTATCATCGAGTTCCACGTTGTCGATAGCCGTCGCGTCCGGGACATAGGACACGTCGGCTTCGTGCTGCTCAATCGCCCCTCGGTCTCCGACGTGTAATTCGAGTGAGCCATCGCGCTCGCGCACGTAGCCGTCGTTAATTTCGATGGTCTCGTGTGGTGTGAGGTCCTCGACGCTTTCGGCTTGCTCGTCCCAGAGCGTAACCCGGACGCGCCCGGTTTCGTCACCAACGAGGACGTTTGATACCTGTCCTTCCGTCCCGTCGTCCCGGTCGAAGGTACGCACTGGATCGGTGGCCAGCACTTCCCCGACGAGCGTAACGTCCGACGCCCCGAGCGCGAGATCCGAGACCCGGTATTCGTCGGTCAGTTCGACGTCGATCTCCGTCTCGTGGTCGATTTCGACCTGATCGACAGTCACTTCGATGCCATCGTACCCCTCCTTCGGGCGGCCATGGATGTTCAGCACCTGTCCCGTGTCCAGGTCCTCATCGGCCGCGCTGGCCATCTCGTCCCAGAAGGACACTCGCAATCGGCCGGTTTCGTCGGCCACGTCGGCGTTGATCACCTGGCCTTCGGGCTGATCGGGATCGTCCCGTTCGAACGTGCGCAACTCGCCGACGCTGATGACTTTTGCCGTGATTGTCACGTCCTCCATCCCCGGTTCGATGTCCGCGACGCCTTCGACTTGCCCGTCGTCGAGTTCGTGGGCGACCAGCATCGCCGCGGTCTCCTCGTCCGCGAGGCCGCCCATTTGCTCGACTTTGGACTCGACGGCTTCGCGGAATTCCTCGAAGGAGACCTCCTCCGTATCAATATCGTCGTAGATGGTCTCGATATCGCCCATTGGATAGAACTAGGCTAGGTGTTCGCTCTTGAACCTTGTCACTGACCCGCCCTAGAAGATGGAGTCGGCTGCGGCCGCCCCTACAACTGAGAAGATGGAGCCGATACTAACCGTGGTGACCGTCGTCAGGGGAGTCGCTCCGAAGGTCTTGGGAGCGGCAAGCAGGAAGGTTAGCAACGACACGGAACCGATTGCCACGAGGAGCACGGAGAGAAATCGGAGCGGGATGCCCAGGAACTTTGCCTCGACGTCCACATCCCGGTCCTTGTCAGCTTTATAGAGCGCACTGTAGCCGACGACGATGACTGCAAGAATTGTGATTGCTGTGTGAAAGATCGTCATCTGCTCTGCGAGAACCCAGACCTCTTCGGTAACGACGAACGGCCCGGCAAGGAGCAGGCCCCCGACCATTTGTTGGGCCACGTCTGCTGGGCGGAATCGAGGCCGTCTCATGGTTGGGTTCAGGCAGGTTGCCGGCCTAAACCTTCCCCCGGTGGCCCCCCACTGCTGTTCTCACTTCTCGTCGCCGGCTCGCCAGAGATATAGCGACCCGATCGATCGGTACGGGGCCCAAACTTCGGCCTGCTCACGCATTGCAGCCCGGCTTTCGACTCCATACAGCTCCGTCACCGCCTGGCGGATCCCCAAATCCTCGACCGGGAAGACGTCACTTCGTCCCAACCCGAATTGCAGGAACATTTTCGCGGTCCACGGCCCGATTCCCCTGATTTCGGTCAACTCCTCGATGACGGCCTCGTCGGACAGGTCCGCGAACGAATCCCGGCTCCAGTTTCGCTCGTCGAACGCTT
>JAGXLJ010000094.1 GCA_018334775.1 Halodesulfurarchaeum sp. | reverse complement strand
TCCGGTGGGACAGTCATTCACGTCCCCGAAGGAGTCGATGCAGGGACGGTGAAGATTGAGACGGCAATGGAAGGGCGTTCGCGACTGGGTTACACACTTGTTGTGGCCGAACCGAACAGCTCCGTCACGGTCGCCGATCGACGTTCCTCCAGCGATGAAGTCGAAGACTCCCGATATTACGGCGGCGTCACTGAGGTCGTCGCCGAAGAGAACGCGACAGTGAACTACGGGTCACTTCAGGAGTTCGACGACCACACATACGCATACACCAAGTCGCAGGGGACAGCCGACACGTATGCAACCGTCAACTGGTTGGAGGGCAATCTCGGCTCACAGCTTCGTAAGTCAGAGATCGGGACCACCTTGGCTGGCGACGGTTCAGAAACGAAGACTGTCGGTGCGTTCTTCGGTCGTGAGGACCAGCACTTCGATCTCGATGCGAGAGTCTGGCATCGAGGCGAACATACCACCGCAGATCTCGTCACCAGGGGCGTGGTCGATGACCAGGCACGGTCGGTCTACGAAGGAACCCAGGACGTGGGTCAGGATGCGTGGGACACGAGTTCCTACCAGCGAGAGAACACGCTGATGCTCTCAGACCGGAGCGAGGCCGACGCCTCGCCGAAACTGATCATCAACAACCACGATACGGAAGCCTCACACTCGGCGACAGTGGGGCAAGTGAACCACCGAGACCTCTTCTACATGACCTCCAGTGGGGTTCCCGAAGAGACTGCTCGAAACATGCTTGTCGAGGGCTTTTTCGTTCCAGTCCTCGAGGAGATGGACGTCGAAGCCCTTCGAAACGACTTCGAGGTGGGCGTGACCGAACGGCTCGATACGTAACTGTCCCCGAGCCGAAGCCGTCACACATTTATCCGACTCAGTCAAAGTCCCGGGTGAAGTCCCGTGGTGTAGTGGCCAATCATATGGGCCTTTGGACTGTCGTGGAATTCCGCGGTGGGAAGACAGCCCATGACGGCGGTTCGAATCCGCCCGGGACTACTAAAACTTCTTATAAATCCCTCGGTAGGTGCATTTTGCCAATTCGGTTGTTTCAGCCTCGCTTACGATCGGTCCCAAACCCGGTAATGTAACATTTATAAATAAAGTCAGGGTAGCATTTTCCGGACCTGGGTCAGATCGGAGTCCGGCTCGACAGAGGGTGCCACAGTTGTCTTAGTTACGGCTGGAGCCGGTGCACGCGGTCCGTTCTGACGGAGGCCGTGTTTGGACCGAGGCGCGGAATTGGGAACGGGACGACGAGAAGTGTTTTATCCCGAAACGAATCCTTCCTGCACCGCATTACGGGATATGAGATGGTCACTGGCGCCCATAATAACGATCCCTATTACCCCTAAATCGCTGCTACCGCCGGCCTACCGGTCCAGCGTTCGATTTGCGTGTGTTCTGATTTTCGATTTGAAACGCTCGCGATCGAACCGATCTCGGGGTACTGATGGTCGATCGTCTCGCTCTAGACTCGTTTCGATGGTGTCGACGGCCGCTGCTATCGAATCGAACAACCGATCGGAGCGTCCATTGAGAATCTCCCGCTGGCCGCCCCCGTCTGGTGCGAATGCGATCATTCCTGCTTCGACGTACTCCGCAACTGACATGCCGAAGTGCTCGTTACTTTTGAGGTTCAGTCCGTACCGATGCGTTCGCAGCAGCGCTTCAAGTCGCTCGCGTGAGACATCCCGCTCAAGCGTAACATGTGCGCGGCGGTCAGCTTCCGTTGTGACACGCTCGACGTACGGCCGGTAGAGTCGCGGTGCTGATCCGACGATATGAAGGTGGACATCCTGGCCCCGATCACGGAGACGATCGACGATAGTAATCGCCTCCAGAACACGTTTGTCGGGGGCGATCCGTCCGAGGATAATGATCCCATTTTCGCGCTGTTCCCAATTGAGACCTCCATCGATAGAGTCGACTGGCGGATGTAGAACAGTTGGACGGACGTCGTAAATCTCCTCAACGGTGTCCGCGGTCCACGCGGAGTTTGCCAAAAGTGTCGTGTTCTGAAGCGTTTCCCGTTCGGGCCCGGCGATCCAACTCCATAGCTGGTTCAGCCGGCCGTGGGTTGCATGTTCGAGATTTCGGAGATGGAATTGGGGATAATGAACGTACTGGAGGGACGGAACCGGAAGCGAAATCTCGTTTGCGGTACTTACCGTGAGGTCAAACGAGTCGGCGTGGAACATGAAGTACTGACCGACGAGAACGCTTCGGAAGGCAAGTTGAGGGCCGAATGTCGGGCCTAACCGGGAGAGTGTCTTCGCTATCCACGGATTTGCGAGCGGTGTCCGCACCACGATGTCGGCCACGTCCGCCTCAAACCGATCGGCAAGGTCGGTGGGAGCTGTTTCTCCAAGGGTGAACAGCGTGACGTCGTGTTCTGTCAAGAGCGCCTCACAGGTCGCCAGGCATACTGCATCTGCCCCACCCTGAAAGTCGAGTGTATTGTGGACCACTGCGACCTGTGCCATCTAATCAACCTTTCAGCGGGACTGAAATATATTGTCGGCTTTCACAAATCAGCGATAACCGAGCGCTTCAAGTCGAGCCTGGTCACCTTCGGCCCCGTAGACGTGGCTCACCGGGAGTGGCTCGGGGGGTTCGAGTTTTGTCGAATGCAGCTGACGGTCTTCGCCAGTTGTCTCAGCCCACGGAACGGTCAAGACCTCCGGAAGCGGCGTGTTCATCGGGTGACCGTACAATCCCCACTCCCCAAAGAGATTCCCGTGATCGGCAGTTATTGCGACCTGGCCCGCGATGTTCTCCACCAACGTTTCAACCGCATTCAGGACATACCGAACCGTGGCCTCGTATGATTTCCACACCCTTTCAGTCGTGATATCGCCGTTTCGGAGTGCAACCCATGGGTTCGCCTGATTGCTATTAGTACTGTTTCGGACCATGCCATCGTCGACTGGGAGGGGATCTGGGACGAAGGGGTGATGGGGTTGCATGTAGTGGGCGATCAGCCGATCCGGGTTGTGATTTCGGGCCATTGATATCGCCCGATCGGTGACGGCCCACGCCGGGACCGTCCCAAGCTCCTCGTCCCAGGCGTACTTCCAGACTTCGTCTAAACTGGCGAAGGCGTCGGCGTCGACGTATCGATCAGTCCAGGTATTGCCAGTAACCATCACCGTCCGGGATGTCTCCGGATGGCCTGGAAACGTGTTCTCGAGCCACTCCGAAGAGGAACTCCCGACCGACCGCATCGTCTCGACATCATCGAACAGGTCCGTTTCGGGGACGACCGATTGGAGGAGATCCGCACGACAGGCGTCGAGAACGACGAGAACGTCCCAGTCGCGTTCGAAAACGTTCGTCCCGTAGTCGATACGCCGGCCCATCGCCTGCAGCCCCCGGAGAAAGGCGGCCCCGAGCCGGCTCATTCCCGGTTCAGTCACGGTCACGGTTCGTCCTCCGGGGACAAAATGCCATCGCCGGGACGCCTATGTGGGTTCCGCTTGGCGTATGGTCATGGACTGTCTGTTCGTCGGGGCTGGGGCGATCGCCTCGGAGTACGCCGCCAGTCTTCAGTCGACGAGACTCTCGCTCGCAGGTGTCTGTGACATCGACGGTGAGCGAGCCGAAACACTCGGGGCTGCATACGATTGCCCTTCGTTTACCGACCTGGAAACGGCTCTCGCACACATCGACGCTCCGATCGTGGTGAACCTGACGAGTCACGCCGCCCACGCCGACGTAACCCGAACCGCCCTGGAGGCCAACCGTCACGTCTACTCCCAGAAACCCCTCGCGCTCAAGGCCGATACCGCGGGCAAACTGCTGGCTTTGGCACGCGACAGGAACCTCGCGTTAGGCGTTGCCCCGGAGAACCCGCAGGGGCCATCTCAGCGCCGGGCGGCACGGATCCTCGCGTCCGGGCGGTTGGGGCCTGTCCAACTTGGGTATGCGCATGCACACGTCGGTCGAGTCACCGACTGGCACGAGCGACCTGACTCGTTTCTGGATATCGGTCCACTCTACGACGGGGCCGTCTACCCGCTGACTCTGCTCGTCTCGTGGTTCGGTCCCGTCGAAACCGTCCGCATCGCAGACGCACTCGATGTCTGGCCCAACCGTGAAGCCCAACGTCCAGCCGCTTCGAGCCACGTCGAGGCGACACTTGCCTTCGAATCGGGTCCGGTAGTCCGTCTGACAGCCAGTTTTTACGCCCCACATCGGAGTCGAGAGTTCTACGGACTAGAACTCCACGGTGACGACGGATCGCTTTACCTTGAGGGCACCGGTGCAATGGATACAGCCATCGATAACGTCAAATTCGGGCGCAACGGCCACGAGTACACCCCAGTTCCGCCTCAATCGCCGACATCATCGATCGAGTATGCCGACGCGGTCGAACGACTCGCCCAAAGCGTCGCGGATGGGGCGCCCTCGCGAGCAACCGGACGGCGAGGTGCTCACGTGGTCGCCATCTGCAACGGTATCGAGGACGCCACCGAAAACCGTGGCCCGGTCGAGGTTTCCAGGTATAATACATCAGCAGACCCCTTTCCTCACCCAGTTGTCGAACCCGGGGCCCTCGATGGATCGTCGGATCGAATGGCAATTCGACTCCCACCGATCGGTTTCGGCTGTTCGAGATTTCGCGATGGTGAGTACGTGGATCGACGGGAATCCATTGCGACGGCCTTGGATGCGGGCTATCGCCTGCTCGACAGCGCCGAACTCTATGGCAATGAACATCGGATCGGAAAGCTACTGGCCGCTCCAGGAGCACCAGACCCGGAGGCAGTCTTCATCCTCGGAAAGGTCTGGCGGACCAACCATCGATGGGAGCAGATGCTCGAGGCCGCAGAACGCAGTCTCGAAGAACTCGGCATCGACGCCTTCGACAGCTATGCACTCCACTGGCCCGAAGCGTGGGTCCACCGTGGACAACTGAACCGGTTGGCCGATCACCCTGTCGAGCGACAGGAGGCGCTGACGTTCCCCGAAGACGACGAGGGAAACATCCAAACGGCTGCCATTTCGCTCGAAACGGCCTGGGAGAACCTCGAGGCGATTGCGGATCGGGGGCTTACGCGCACGCTCACCGTCTCGAACGTTACTACCCCTCAACTGGAACGGATACTCGAAACGGCCCGTGTTCGGCCGTCGATCGTCCAGATCGAACGACACCCATACAGGCCCCAAAATGACCTCGTTTCGCTCTGTCACGAGGAGGGAATTAGGGTGGTCGCGCACTCCCCGCTGTCTGCACCCGGTCTGCTGGATGAACCGACCCTTCGTGATATCGGGGACCGCTATGGACTCTCGCCGGCCGGGGTTGTTCTCGCGTGGAACGTCACGCACCATGTGGTGCCTATCCCCTCAAGCACGACACGGTCCCATATCGTCTCGAATCTGGCCGCAGTGAAGACCCGGCTCGGACCCGAGGAGATCAAGCGCATCGATTCACTCCGAAAAACCAATTTCGAGCGGTAAACGGTGACGTTCCGGGCTTCGCCGATGGTTCGATTTTGCGGTAAGTCGGGCCGACGCTTCT
>JAGXLJ010000093.1 GCA_018334775.1 Halodesulfurarchaeum sp. | reverse complement strand
CGAACGAGCCGGCGAGCGCCATGAGGGAATCGTGATGCCCTCATCGACGGCCGAGCATGTCGTTCTCAAAGTCGAAAGTGGATACAACGTCGGAGTGGATCGAGACGAGGCCACAGTTGAAATACTCGAAACCGACGTCTACGACATCGAGGAGGGTGAGACCTCAGCTACGTCGACGGTCACCTTCGACCCCGACTTGCCGACGATATCACTGCTCACCACTGGCGGGACCATCGCCTCGACAGTCGACTACCGGACTGGCGCGGTGAGTGCCCAGTTCGACGCCGAGGACGTACTTCGTGCGGTCCCTGAAATGGCCGGGATGGCGAACTACCGGGGTCGCGTGGTCCGAAACATCCTCTCGGAAAACATGACCCCGGCCGTGTGGCAAGACCTCACTCAAGTCGTTCAGGAAGAGATCGAGGCCGGCGCTGACGGCATCGTGGTGATGCATGGAACCGACACGATGCAGTACAGCGCAAGCGCGCTGTCATTCATGCTTGATACGCCGGTCCCGGTCGTGTTCACCGGGAGCCAGCGCTCGGCCGATCGTCCCTCATCGGACAACGTAGTCAACGCAGTCGGGGCCGTCCAGGCGGCCAAATCAGACGCGGCCGAGGTCATGATCGCGATGCACGCCTCCGCGTCGGACGACACAGTGGCCCTCCATCGTGGCACCCGCGCGCGCAAAAACCACACCTCCCGACGAGATGCATTCGAGACGATCGGGGCCGAACCGCTCGGAGTAGTCGACTACGAGACCGGCGACGTGGAATTCCGGCGGTCCTATCGTGAACGCGACGCAGTCGAGCTGTCAGTGGCACCAGGTCTGGAAACCGAGGTCGAACTCGTGAAATTCACCCCCGGGATGGACGAAACCTGCCTGGCCATGGTCCGGGAAAAAGAGGGCGTCATCATCGAAGGTACCGGTCTCGGGCACGTGCACACCGATCTGATCGGGAAACTCGACCAACTGACCGACCGTGGAACCACGGTCGTCATGACGAGCCAATGTCTCGATGGGCGGGTCTGTGATCGCGTCTATGACACCGGCCGGGACCTCTTGGACGCCGGTGTCATCGAAGGCGCGGACATGCTTCCCGGCACGGCGAAGGTCAAACTTATGTGGGTCCTGGCAAACCGGGCCGACGTCGATGAGGCGATGCAGACCTCCCTTGCGGGGGAATTGACTGACCGCTCTGTCCCCTGGACATGAGGATCCGACCGGCCCGCAAGACGGACGCAGCCGACATCGCCACGTTCACGCAGGACACCTGGGATCGGTACGAGGACGGCGATTACATCTCGAAGATCTTCCCGAAATGGGCCGCTCAGTCCGGGCCGGACCAGGAGACGTTTGTCGCCGAGTCTGACGGGACGCCAATTGGCCTGGTTCGGAGCGTCCTGCTTTCGGACCACGAGGCCTGGTTCCAGGGGCTTCGCGTCGATCCGGCCCATCGGAACAAAGGCGTCGGGGAGACTCTCATTCACGCCGCGTTCGACTGGGCCAAATCGGCTGGCGCCACGGTCGGTCGAGCGATGGTCTTCTCTTGGAACGTGATGGGCCTCGGCCTCACGCGGGCCGCCGGGTTCGAACCGGGCGTGGAGTTTCGGTGGGCCCATCCGGAACCGGACAGTACCGGGGTAGAAACAACTGCAGGGACGGCGCCACGGCGCGCCTGGAGTTTCTGGCAGCAGTCAGGCGAACGAGAAGCCGTGGGCGGTCTTGGACTCGACAGCGAGGTTCCCTGGGCGCTTTCGGAATTGACCGTGAGTGACTTCGAAGCGACAGCCCAGACGGAGACGGTGCTTACGGTCGAACGTGATCGTGTCGTTGCCATGGCGCCTCGAACACGAGTCTCTGATCGCGGTCCGGGCGAGGAGACGACCTGGGCGGAGTACGGCGTGGCTGCTTGGGCCGATTTGGCCGCTGCTGGAGACTTGATGGCCGCTATCGCCGCTGACGCGGCGAGCGTGGGTGCCGACAAAACGAGGGTGCTCGTTCCGGAGACCGCACGAGCCGTGACCGACGTCGCTGCGCATCGAGTCGAACTTGCCGAAGAACCGGACTTCGTGGTGCGGGTGGATCTGACCCGATCCAACTGGGACGCTGCAGACTGAGAACTTGCTTATCCGCCGCTTACAGGCGGGAACAGAGCTAACTCGTCCCCGGCTTCAACGCTCGTATCGAGACCGTCACTGGTCGCTATGTCGTCTCCATTGACGAGTAGGTTGACGTGCTCGACCACATCGCCGTGCTCTAGTACTCGGTCGCGGAGTTCGGGATGGGTCTCGAACAGCGCCTCAAGTGCCTCATCGACGGTCGTGGTCATGGCTGGGTCCACCGAGACCCGCTTCTCGCCGGCCGTTTCGGCGAGGTCCGCGAAGAGCTTCCACTCCATATCAGCCGTTTGGCGTCACGCGCAAAGAGGCTTTCAGTCCGCTACCCGGTCAGTCCGCGAGCGTCACGACGGCGTCGAGCGCAAGCCCAATGGCTCGCTCGACGTTGTTTTTCGCTTTCGGCGGGAGTTCCCCTTCGCCTTCGCCTTTTTGCGTCCCGGCGACGAGGTTCCCGTCGACGGTACAGATGGCGCCTGCAGACAGACCGTTTCGGCGGGCGAGCGTGAAAATCGCGGCCGCCTCCATTTCCACGGCCAGGAGGCCGCCAGCTTCCCAGCTCTCGACGAACGCGTCGGTTTCGGAGTAGAAGGCGTCGTCCGTGGCGATCGGGCCGACGTGGACGGCTTCGTCGTTTTGCTCGGCGGCGTCGACGAGCGCCGAGAGCACGTCGTAATCCGGGACAGCGGGGTATTCGACGTTCTCGTACCGTTTCGAGGTGCCTTCGTCCTTGGCTGCGCCGGTCGCCACGACCATGTCGCCGATCTCGATGTTCGTCTGAAGGGCGCCGGTCGTTCCGACCCGAATGACGGTTTCGACGCCCACCCGCTCCAGTTCTTCGACGGCGATGGCGGCAGATGGCGAGCCGATTCCGGTCGACGCGATGGTGAGGTCGACCCCCTCGTACGAGGCGTTGACGACCTTGTACTCGCGGTTTTGTGCGACCGTTGTTGTATCCGTACACTGCCCCGCGATCCGGTCGACCCGTCCCGGATCGCCGGGGAGCAACGCGATTTCGTTGATGTCACCGCCCTCGATCTGGAGGTGTGGCTGCTTGCCCATAGAGATGCCACTCTCGCCTACTCAAAAAGGCGACTGATGTCAGTCCACTCCCCGATTGGCGAGAAACGTTTTGAGTTCGCTGGTCCCTGGTGCTGTCCTGGCACCGGGCTGTCTGACGGTAAGGGCCCCACAGGCGTTTGCGATTGCTAGAACTCGTTCGAAGTCAGTGCTCGTCACCTCCGTCGTTTTGGCCCGGACTGTCTGGTCGCCAGGCGACAGGCCACCCACCGTCGCAGCCAGAAATCCGGCCGCAAAGGCGTCCCCTGCGCCGGTCGTGTCGACGGTTTCGACGGAAAACCCTGGGTGGTGGACGGCCGCCGAATCAGTATAGACTGACGCCCCGTCGCCCCCTCGCTTGACCACGATAACGCGATCTGGGCCGGCAGCCTGTTCGAGTGGCGTCCCCCGAGCCGCCGGAAACACAGCCTTCGCCTCCAATTCGTTCAAGAGAAGGACATCGACCTGGTCGAGTAGCGGCTCGAAGGCCCGCTCTTCGATTCGTCGACCTGGATCGAAGCTCACGGTCCGGGTTGTTGCCTGGGCGAGTTCGATCAGTTTTGCAGCCGTCTCCGGCTTCTGTCCCGTAAGGTGCACGTGATCGGACCCGTCGAGCATTGATTCCTCGAGATCCGGCGGCCCGATGGCCTCGTTCACGCCATCGTTTGCCAGGACCATGACCTCACCATCCGCGTCCACGATGAGGAATTTGACTGTCGTCTCGCCGTTTTCGACGGTGAGCACTCCTGATACGTCCACACCCTGGGCTGCAAGCTCCTGGGTCGCCATCCGTCCCTGTTCGTCGTCCCCGACGCTCCCGACCAAACCGGATTCGAGGTCGAGTCCAGCGAGGGCGCTGGCGACGTTCGCCGCGCTCCCACCGCCGGCCCGGTGTTGACCGGTGATCTGGGCCTCACCGTCTGGGGCTGGCAACGATTTGACTCGAAGGGTGACGTCCCAGTTGAGATGTCCGGCGGCGATAATCCGACCCATAGCTGTTCCTTTGCCCGCGGGGAGTTAAAGCCCGGCGGGCCCCGCCACGGTGAAGAGCAGGAGATTGTGCGTTGCCGGACCGAGCCCAACTGCCGTGATCATGAGCAGCAAGCCGTTTCCAACCGGTGGGTCGTCCTGGACCAGGTCGGCGAGCATCCACACCACTCCCAGAGCGAGTGCCGCCTTGACGACCAGGAAGACCCAGCCGCTACCCAGAACCGGCTCGGTCGGGAGCGCGGCACCAATATCGAGGAGGAGTGCCGATAGTGGGGTTTGTTCGCCGAACTGAAGCACGTCGACGCCGATGGCCGTGGAGACCCCATCGAGCACGTGACCAAATACGGCGAGCCAACCTGCTGCACCCACCGCTGCTGTCGGTTCTGGCTGATACCGGGCGAACCCGAACCAGAGTAACAGACTGATCGCGACCGCAATGACCGCACCCAATAGGGGCCACCCAGCAGAAAGTGACCCCGCTTCGTGGGCCAGCGTCACCGCAACGCCGATCGGAACGAGCGCTCCAATGACTCCGATGGCGGCCAACCACTGGTCGGTGGCCTGAAACCGACTCGCGACCAGCCAGGTCGCGCCTCCGAGGACGGCTGTCGTCAGATACACCGTCGGGGAACTGAAGAGGGGTGCGAGCGGTTCGGGCGCGGCACCGATCTGGTACAGGACGTAGAGACCGGACCCGGTTACCATCCACGGTGCAAATGCGAGGACTGTCCGGGTCCTGAGCGCCACTCGCCGACGGTAGAGCGCAATCAGCACCGCCAGAGCGCCGCCGAGGACCCCGAACAGATATGACAGCGGTGGTAGTGTGGAACCGGCCGGCAATACCATACCTCACCTCCCCAGGCCGGGGCCGAAAACGTTGCCCTTCGGTCCGGTCACTCTGGGTCGGTCCAGGGCTCCTCGTCCATGTCGCCGTAGAGTTCCCGCATGAGCGAGACGATGCTTTCGGGTGGGAACTGGCCTCGTTCCGTGATGATCGCGTCAATGTGCCGGGGTGGCGTCACGTCGAAGGCCGGGTTTTCGACGGTGATCTCGCCGATGTCAGCCCGATCGTCCGCTGAGATGACTTCAGTCTCCGCCCGCATCTCGATTTCGACGGTGTGGCCGGTTAGGGTCCCTGGGTGGAGTTTGAGCGTCTGGGCGGCGACCACGATCGGTGTGCCCCGGTCCCGAGCGTTCACCGCCAGCCCACTGGTCCCGATCTTGTTGATCACTGAGCCGTCCGCGGCGATGCTGTCAGCTCCGACCAGCACGTGATCGACGTCGTTGAGGTAGCGGTGGGCGGCGCTGTCCACGATCATCGTCACCGGAACGCCCATGTCGCGAAGTTGGCTTGCGGTGCTTTTCCCT
>JAGXLJ010000092.1 GCA_018334775.1 Halodesulfurarchaeum sp. | reverse complement strand
GGAGAGCGCCTTGAGTTCAGCACTGTCCGGAAGGACCTATTTAGAAAATAAGCAAACCGGGGTAATTCGTTTAGTCCATGAGGTCATCACTCGGTCGCAATAGGTTTCTCTCTGTTACTCGGAAATTAGTTGCTTTGTCGCTGTGTGACGGTCGTGTCTTTCAGACCTCGTTTTCGCTCCGTCCGTGTGTATACTGATGACGCTGTCTTCGGCCTCGGCCTCTTGTGGGCACGGTGAACAGTCAGTAGGCTCTGCGGTCGCAGTCCTCGGTGGCACACTCGCTGCCGTTCGTTTCCGTTACCCCTGAGAGTGCCGTCAGAGAGGTCCGCCCCCACCAAGGTCCGCTATCGAGAGAGCCGGTTCCGGGAGCCTTGCCCGCGAAAGGTCCAGAGATCAAGCTCGTGGACGGGAGGCTCGAAAACTAGCCAAGGAAACCCCACGGTCTCAGCCGCTAGCTGTCGTCGTGTTTTGGACGTCCGCGGCCGAACGCATTACTATCGAAAGTCGCCAGGAGTTCCGATGTCCGTGACGTTATACTTGTGAAACAGTAGTATGCAACTACACATGTCCGAATCGCTCGCCGAACAGGAATGTGTCGCGTGCAACTCGGAAGACGAACCGCTCATAGGAGACGAGTACGCGGAGTACCTTGAGGAAATTGACGAGGACGTCTGGGCCGTCATCGACGAACACCATCTTGAGGGGGCCTACGACTTCGAAGATTTCCGTGGGGCCCTCGATTTTACCAAAGAGATCGGGGAACTCGCGGAGGAGGAGTGGCACCATCCGGATATCCATCTGCAGTGGGGTACAGTCACAGTCGAGATGTGGACCCACAAGATAGACGGACTGCACAAAACTGACTTCGTGATGGCGGCCCGAATGGATCGGATATACGACCGCCTCGTTGCAAATTGACCGCCTCACTGTCCCAAAGAGCAGGGCTGAGGCCCCTTTTCTTCCTGTCATTCCGAAGGCCCCGGACTATGTTATTAGCAACCGGTGCCAAGTTCCAATGGGCGTTCAAGGATCTCACGGAGCGAGCCGTTCTTGTCGCTGATTTCGGTAACCTCCTCGATTTTCAAAAGGAATTATGACCCTCTGTTGATCGATACGCGCTATGTATTCAGCCGTCAACTGAGAGCATCATTACTTCTTGACAGAGATCCTGGCTTTACTTCGCTCAAAAATCGGATAAATAGAGTCGGCAGAGAGAACGACGACCCAAATTGCCTGAAATCGGCCAATATAAATCCTGTAAGCCAATTATAGCGAAAATATTAAGCCCTCCCAAGAAAACGACGAACGAATCGCACAATACTCACGCCCCTTCGATGTCCCGTGATACCTACAAAAGTGCCAACCCGCTAGCGACCCCCCTTCCCACTAGCAACAGGAGGGTACCAATTCGAACATTCGGCCACTCACAACTCGCCGCCTCCTTTCGGGTCGCCAGCCAGCGTGTACTCCCCGGAGTTGTCACGCGGCTCGTAGTCCAGCACGTCCCGCGCCCGGTCGATGGAGTAGAACTTCCGGTCGTTGTCCGAAATCCCGTAGACGATCTCGAAGTCGTATTCGGCCTGGATCGCTCGGTCGAAGAGGTGCGCACAGTCACGATGTGAGAGCCACATGGCCTGCCCACGTTCGTAGTTCCGAGGCGGATGCTCCTTCGTGAGATTGCCGATCCGGACGTTGAGCACCGAGAGCCCGTACTCGTCGTGGTAATACCGGCCCAGGATTTCCCCTGTCGCCTTGCTCACCCCATAGAGATTACTGGGTCGGGGGAGTTCCGACCCATCAATTTGGAACTCGTCCTCAGCCTGGTACAGGTCCGGTTCGCGGTCGGTTTCGTAGTGGCCGACGGCGTGATTCGAAGAGGCGAAGATGACCTTCTCGACGCCCACCTCGACGGCGACTTCGAAAATCGTCTGCGTTCCATCGATGTTGTTCCGCAGGACGCTCTCCCACGGGGCGTCCGTCCGCGGGTCCCCAGCCAGGTGGACGACGACTTCGGCCCCCTCCATCGCCTCTTCCAGGGTTTCCCGGTCGGTGATGTCTCCGATGAAGAGCGGATGGTCGACGGAGTCGGCCGGTGGTTCGCGGTCGAGGAGCCGGAAATCGTACTGTTCGCCGATGCCCTCCCGGATCGCCGTGCCGACTCGGCCGGCCGCGCCCGTCAACAGGACCGGTTCGTCCATTCATTCATTGAGTCGGCAAGCGGGAATAAGTAGGATGTGGTTCGACCCGAACTGCTTTGTCGCTGTCCGCACTCCTCCCAGGCATGCCAACCGACGGGGAACAGGCGAGTTTCGAACTTGGGATCAAGTTCGGAGCCCTCTTTCACCAGTTCATCGGGACACCGGTCAGCGAATCGAGTGCGAAGAGCCTGGAGACAGCGATCGAGGAGTCGATCGAGAACCAGCCCCACTGTGAATCGGTCGCGGTGACAATCGACCGCGAAGTCCTCGCCGGGGACGTCGGACCCTACGGGTATACTGGGCTGGCAGGCCGCCATCTGAACGTCGACGTGGTCGTCTCGAAAGACGGGCGTCGGGCAGAGGGGTCGATGCAAATGGTCGATGGATATCCGCTGATGACACTCGACGCGGTCGAGTGAGCGGTCTGCGGGAGACACTTCCACGAGTTACTCCTCAGGCGCGTTATTTATGTGGGACGGTCCTCACAGGCCGATCAGCAAGGGTGGAAAGAAGAGTTTCCAGTGCGGTCGTGGCTTGCTCAAGTAGGTTCTCACCCTCTTCAGCCGTTGCCCTGGTCGGGTCACCGACAGTGCCGTTTTCCGTGAACTCGGCCGAATCGTGGGCCACATTCGTCCCCGAAACCCACTCACCCCAGCGGTCGGTCCCACCGTCGCGGCCTGCGTCGAGTCGATCAGTCTCGACGAGTTCGGGTTGGGTGTGGAGCAAGAACGAGGTTTCGAGGGGTCCTGCATGTCCCATGTCGAAGGCCCCATCGACGGCCTCGAACCAGGTGAACGGGACGACGAGCGCATCTTCTGCTCGGGAGAGCCGAGCAGCGACTTCACCGATGGCCCGAACGTTTCCCCCGTGGCCGTTGACCAGGACGATTCGGTTCCAGCCGTGATGCAGGAGCGATTCGGCAACCTCGCGGACGTAGGAGCGGAACGTATCCGGACTGACCCAAAGGGTCCCGGTAAACTGACGGTGCTCTTCGGAGACACCGACGGGCATTGGGGGCGTTACCATCACCTCCCGATCAACTCGGTCTGCGGTTTCGCTGGCGACAGCCTCGGCAGCCAGAAAATCAGTTCCGAGTGGGCCGTGGGGACCGTGCTGCTCGGTACTTCCGACGGGAATGAACGCTATATCGGTCTCGGCCGCGTCGGCGTCGGTCCAGGTGCTCGCGTGAAGGTCCATGTGCAGGGGCGGGGGGCCGAGGCCTAAAATACCCCCGTTCGTGGAACTTTCGGAGCTCGATTGGTGGCTTAGTCTTCCAGGACCGGTTCGCCGTCGATCAACCGCTCGCGAGCCCGTTCCACGAAGGTCTCCGGCAAGTCCTCGATTTCCCCGGCTTGCACTCCCCAGAGGTTCGCATAGAGCCCGTCCGCTTCGAGGAGCTCCTCGTGGGTCCCTTTCTCGACAATTTTGCCTTCGTCGAGCACGACGATTGTGTCCGCGTCTTTGACCGTCGAAAGGCGATGGGCGATCGCGAAGGTCGTCCGGTTTTCGGTGAGTTCCTGCAAACTCCGCTGGATGAGCATCTCGGTCTCGGTATCGACGTCGGAGGTCGCCTCGTCGAGGATCAGAATCTCGGGGTCCGCGAGGATCGCCCGGGCAATTGCAACCCGCTGGCGCTGTCCACCCGAGAGTTTGACCCCCCGCTCACCCACTTTGGTGTCATAGCCATCAGGCAGTTCTTCGATGAACTTGTGGGCCCGGGCAGCCTTCGCCGCCTCGATGATCTCGCCCTCCGTGGCGTCTTGGGAACCGTAACTGATGTTCTCCATGACCGTCCCGTAGAACAGGAACGTGTCCTGACTCACGTACCCGATGTGTTCTCGCAGACCTGACCGGGAGACCTCCCGCACGTCCTGGCCGTCGATACGGATGGCACCCTCATCGACGTCGTACATCCGGAGAAGCAACTTGAGTGCGGTCGATTTGCCTGCCCCTGTGGGACCGACGAGCGCCACCGTGTCGCCGGTTCCGGCCCGGAAGGAGAGTGCCTCGACGATGGACTCCTCCTCGTAACCGAAGGTAACCGAGTCGAAGACGACCTCCCCGTCAGTGACCTCGAGTGCTGGGGCCTCCGGATCGTCGGGGATCTTACTCGGCTCGTCCATCAGCCCGAAGATCCGTTCAGCCGAGGCCCGCGCACGCTGGTACATGTTGATGATCTGTCCGAACTGGGCCATCGGCCAGATGAACCGCTGGGTGAGGAGGATGAACGTGACAAAACTCCCCACCTGAAGGGTCCCCGAGAACGGGCCCGGTGCGGCGCCTCGGAAGACCCACAGGCCGCCCACTGTGAAGGTGATCACGAAGCCGATGCCCGCCAGCAGCCGCAGGCCGGGGAAGAAGGTGATCCGAGTCCGAATGGCGTCCCAGTTGGCGTCGTAGTACTCCATCGAGACGTCCTCGACCCGCTCGGATTCGTAGACTTCGGTGTTTGCACTTTTGATGACCGAAATCCCACCGAGGTTGTTCTCCAGTCGGGAGTTCAACGTCCCGACGGAGGAGCGAACAGTCGCGTATTTCGGCTGGATCAGCTGGACGAAGACGTACGTAAACCCCGCGATCAGCGGGACCGGCAGCAACGCGACGAGCGCGAGTTGCCAGTTGAGGGCAAAGAGCACGCCGCCGATGCCCAGCACCATCACCCCGAGCCGCAACGCGCCGTTCATCCCTTCGTTCAGGAACCGCTCCAGTCGATTCACGTCGTTCGAGAGGATCGACATCAACTCTCCCGTCTGTTTGTCGGCGAAAAACCCCATGTCCAACCGCTGCATTTCGTCGTACGTATCGGTCCGCACGTCGTGCTGGATCTTTTGTGCGAACGAGTTCCAGCCCCAGTTGCGCATCCAGTGGAAGATCGCCGCGCTGCCGAAGCTCAGCCCGATGACCCCAACCGTGAACCAGAATTTCCCTTCCGGAGTGACCGGAAGCCAGGCTTCCGGAAGCCACGAGAACGGTAGTCGGGCGTCAAATGGAACGTCGTCGCGGAACACGGAGTCGATCGCAATCCCGAGTAACACCGGTGGAAGGAGGTCCAACAGTCGGGCGAAAATACTCGTGACCACGCCCACCAGGAAGTACGAGACATACCCGCGACCGTAGCCGATGAACAGCCGCCCCATCGGGTTTGACGCCTGTTCCCGGACGTCCTCGAAGGGGTCGTCATCGCCGGCGGGGTGGGCCATGTTTTTATCTGGGGCTGGGTTCGTTCAAAAACATTGGTGAATCCCCGTGTTCCGCCCAATCGTCTCCAAACTTTCTCCTTGTTTCGCTCAATCGTCTTCAATGACTCGCGAAATCCTCACCAACCGTTTCCAACCTCGCATCAACGGGGCAATCCTTGCGCTTCATCTCCGACGCTGACGTTGTGCGTGTCGGTATACCCTTGGTTTACT
>JAGXLJ010000091.1 GCA_018334775.1 Halodesulfurarchaeum sp. | reverse complement strand
CGAAGAAGCCATCGCGGACCTTCCCACGGCGGAACGGGAGTCGCTGGTCCGGGACCTCCTTGAGGACGCTGCGTCGGAGTTCGAGGAGGCAGAGGTCTACACCCGCTCTGCGGACACGGAGTTGGTAACGGAGATCCTTGCGGAGTACGATGGCTTTGAACTCGCCGGGGAAACGGACTGTCTCGGTGGGGTCGTGCTCGAAGGCCGCGACGGACGCCTTCGGGTCGACAACACATTCGATTCGGTGCTCGAAACCGTCTGGAACGAGAACCTGAAAGCGCTCAGTGACGTGCTCTTCGAGGAGCAATGAGTAGTCGCTCGGCCAATTACGAGTACGTCGTCTCCCGTGTTCGACACCGGCGGGCATCGCTGTTCGACGAGGACGATTATCGGAAGTTGCTCGGAATGGGGCTGGGGGGTATCGCTCGGTACATGGAGGAATCGCCCTACCAGGCGGAGATCAACGACCTTGGGGCCCGATACAGTGGCGTGCAACTCATCGAGTACGCCCTGAACCAGAACCTGGCCCGGGAGTTCGACGACCTGCTCCGCTTTTCGGAGGGACGGTTGTACGAATTTGTCGCCCGCTACTTGCGGAAGTTCGACGCCTGGAACCTCAAAACGGTTCTTCGGGGCCACTATTCGGGCGCCACCGACGAGGAGATCCGGGAAAACCTCATCGACGCGGGTGAACTGGACCCCGAGTTTTTGGACGAACTGATCGCAGCCGCAGATATCGAGGCGGCCGTTGAACGGATCGAAGACACGATGTTTGGTGACAACATCGAGGCAGCGTTCGAGGAGTACGAGGACTCGGGCCTCCTCATGCCGCTTGAAAACGCGATCGATCGGGCCTACTACGAGGGCCTCTTTTACGAAGCCAAAAAGGAAACCGGCCCGATGGAACTGTACCAGGAGTTCCTGCAGGCCGAGATCGACTTCCGGAACGTGTTGAACGATCTCCGGATCGCCCGGTCGGGGGCTGATATTGACCCAGCCGATTATTTCATTGAAGGGGGACGGCTGTTCTCCCGGTCGGAGATCGGCACCCTCGTCTCCGATTCCGACCAGCTAATCGACCACATTCGAGACAGTCGGTACGAGGATGACCTGGAATCGGCCATCGACGCGTTGCAGGCCGACTCGGATATTAGCGTGTTTGAGCGAGCCATCGACGAGGCGTTGCTCTCCTACTCGGATCGACTTTCACACGTCTATCCACTCTCGGTCTGTCCGGTATTGGCCTACATCCTGGCGAAAGAACGGGAGGTCGACAACATCCGGGCAATCGCCCACGGGAAGGAAACGGGGCTGAGCAGGGCAACTATCGAATCCGAACTGGTGATGCTATGAGCCAGGAAATCGCCGTCATCGGTGCCCCCGATTTCACGACTGGGTTCAGACTCGCCGGGGTCCACGAGTTCGAAAACGTGAGAGACGATCAAAAAGCCGACCGCCTCGACGAGGCTGTCACGAACGTGATGGGCCGGGAGGACATCGGCATCATCATCATGCACGCCGAAGACCTGGACTATCTCTCCGCTGGAACCCGACGAACAGTGTCCGAGAGTATCGAGCCGACGGTCGTGACTCTTGGCGCTGGCACGGCCGGAGCCTCCGGACTTCGCGATCAGATCAAACGGGCGATCGGAATCGACCTGATGGACGAGGAGGAATCCTAATGAGTACGCAGACTACAGCACACGGTCAAATCGAAAGCGTGAGCGGTCCAGTCGTGACCGCCACGGACCTCGACGCCCAGATGAACGACGTCGTGTACGTCGGCGAGGAAGGGCTCATGGGCGAGGTCATCGAGATCGAAGGCGACGTGACGACGCTCCAGGTTTACGAGGAGACCTCGGGTATCAGGCCGGGGGAACCCGTCGAGTCGACGGGCGAACCGCTCACGGTCGACCTCGGACCAGGACTGTTGGACTCGATTTACGATGGGGTCCAGCGCCCACTCGAAATCCTCGAGGAGGAGATGGGTGCGTTCCTCGACCGCGGAGTCGACGCCCCGGGGATCGACCTCGACACGGAGTGGGAGTTCGAACCCACTGTCGAAGAAGGCGAAAAAGTGGGTCCGGGCGACGTGGTCGGCATCGTCGAGGAGACGGTCTCCATCGACCACAAGATCATGGTGCCGCCCGATTCGGAGGGTGGTGAAGTCACCGAGATCGAGGCCGAGTCCTACACCGTCAAAGAACCCGTCGCCAAGCTCTCCTCCGGCGAAGAAATCCAGATGCATCAAGAGTGGCCGGTTCGGACGGCCCGGCCGGCAGCGGAAAAGCAGACTCCAACCACTCCATTGATCTCCCGTCAACGGATTCTGGACGGGCTGTTCCCGCTTGCCAAAGGTGGCACGGCTGCGATTCCGGGCCCATTCGGCTCCGGAAAGACGGTCACCCAGCACCAACTTGCGAAGTGGGCTGACGCCGACATCGTCGTGTACGTCGGCTGTGGGGAGCGGGGCAACGAGATGACTGAGGTCATCGAGGACTTCCCAGAGCTGGAGGACCCGATTTCGGGGAACCCCCTGATGGCTCGCACGACGCTCATCGCGAATACCTCGAATATGCCGGTCGCGGCTCGGGAATCTTCGGTCTACACGGGGATCACGATGGCCGAGTACTTCCGGGACATGGGGTATAACGTCGCGCTGATGGCCGACTCGACCTCGCGCTGGGCCGAGGCGATGCGGGAGATTTCCTCCCGGCTCGAAGAGATGCCCGGCGAGGAAGGGTATCCCGCGTACCTCGGCTCCCGGCTGGCCCAGTTCTACGAGCGAGCCGGCTACTTCGAGAACGTCAACGGCACCGAAGGATCGGTGTCGGTTATCGGGGCGGTCTCCCCGCCAGGTGGCGACTTCTCCGAGCCGGTCACGCAGAACACGCTGCGCATCGTTAATGTCTTCTGGGCGCTCGATGCCGATCTGTCCGAGCGCCGACACTTCCCGGCGATCAACTGGAACGAGTCCTACTCGCTGTACCGCGACCAACTCGACCCGTGGTACGAGGAGAATGTGGCCAGGGACTTCCCGGAACTCCGCCAGTGGGCGATCGACATCCTCGACGAGGAGACCGAACTCCTGGAGATCGTCCAATTGGTCGGCAAGGACGCGCTGCCCGACGATCAGCAACTCACGCTAGAGATCGCTCGATACATCCGGGAGGCCTGGCTGCAGCAAAACGCCTTCCACGAGGTCGACACCTCCTGTACGCCGGAGAAAACCTACCGAATGTTGCAGGCAATCAAGACCTTTGACGAGGCGGCCTTCGAAGCGCTCGACGCTGGGGTTCCGGTCGACGAGATCAGTTCGGTCGATGCGCTGCCACGCCTCAATCGCATGAACACGACCGAGGACTGGGACCCGTTCATCGAGGAGCTCGAAGACGAAATCACCGCCCAACTGGAGGCGCGTTACTGATGAAGGAATATCGAACTATCACCGACGTGAGCGGTCCGCTGGTGTTCGTCGAGACCGACGAACCGATCGGCTACGACGAGATCGTCGAGATCGAAACGCCGGATGGAGATGTCAAGCGGGGCCAGGTACTGGAGACATCGGGCGACATCGTCGCCATCCAGGTCTTCGAGGGAACCGAAGGGATCGGCCGGGACGCTTCTGTCCGGTTCCTCGGGGAGACCCTCAAAATGCCCGTTACCGAAGGGCTCCTCGGGCGGGTCCTCGACGGGTCCGGTCAGCCGATCGACGGCGGCCCGGAGATCGTGCCGGACGAACGACGTGATATCGTCGGCGCGGCGATGAATCCGTTCGCACGGGAGTATCCCCGCGAGTTCATTCAAACCGGTATCTCGGCCCTGGACGGCATGAACACGCTTGTCCGCGGCCAGAAGCTCCCGCTGTTCTCGGGATCGGGCCTGCCACACAACGATCTGGCACTCCAGATCGCCCGGCAGGCAACCGTGCCCGAGGAAGAGGAAAGTGGAGAGGAAAGCGAGTTCGCTGTCGTTTTCGGGGCGATGGGGATCACCCGGGAAGAGGCAAACGAGTTCATCGAGGACTTCGAGCGCACCGGCGCGCTCGAACGCTCCACCCTCTTCTTGAATCTCGCGGACGACCCGGCCGTCGAACGGACGATCACGCCGCGACTCGCCCTCACCACGGCCGAGTATCTGGCCTTCGAGAAGGGGTATCACATTTTGGTTATCCTTACGGACATGACCAACTACTGTGAGGCCCTTCGGGAAATTGGCGCGGCCCGCGAGGAGGTTCCGGGCCGACGTGGGTACCCGGGATACATGTATACCGACCTGGCCCAACTCTACGAGCGGGCCGGCCGCATCGAGGGCCAGGAGGGATCGATTACCCAGATCCCGATCCTCACGATGCCAGGTGACGACGATACACATCCGATTCCGGACCTCACCGGCTACATCACCGAAGGACAGATCTACGTCGACCGGGGTCTCAACTCCCAGGGTGTTGCGCCGCCAGTGGACGTGTTGCCAAGTCTCTCCCGACTGATGGACGAAGGGATTGGCGAGGGCCTCACCCGCGAGGACCACGGCGACCTCTCGGATCAGCTCTATGCAGCCTACGCCGAGGGTGAGGACCTCCGGGACCTGGTGAACATTGTGGGACGGGAAGCCCTCTCGGAACGTGATAACACGTATCTTGACTTTGCAGATCGCTTCGAGGCCGAGTTCGTCGACCAGGGATTCTCCAATAACCGAGACATCGAAGAAACCCTCTCGATCGGCTGGGAACTCGTTTCGATGTTCCCGAAAGCCGAACTTAACCGGATCGACGAGGACCTCATCGAGGAGTACTACCTCGAAGACGAGGCTGAAGTCGAGGCCTAAGCCGGGAAGGGTTTTTGTGCCGACGCTCGCGTACCCATCATCAGATGACCCGCGAGCAGTTCCGGCCCCCACACCACGACCACGAGCAGTTCCTCTTGACGACCGTCGTCGGGAGCTATCCACAGCCAGACTGGCTCGATTACGTCCGCGAGGGTGTTGCGGCAGGCGACCTCGAGCAGGCCGACAGGACCGAAGCCGAGAACGATGCGACCCGCGCTGCTGTTCTCGACCAGCAGCGGGCGGGTCTTGATGTCGTCACCGACGGCGAGATGCGGCGGGAAGGGATGGTCGATTACTTCACGAACGTCGTCACTGGATACGACGCGCCTGGCGGGGATGACGATGGAAGTAATTGGAATGCGAGCATGCCACGAGTCACTGAGGAAGTGTCCACTGCCGAGCCGTGGCTCGTCTCGGACTTCGAGTTCGTGGACACGGTCGCCACGCGACCGGTAAAGGTGACGATCACTGGCCCGTTCACGCTGGCCACCTTCGCCAGCACGGAGGCGTATGACTCCATCGAGAAGTTGGCCCTCGACTTTGCCGACCTCATCGCTGAAGAAGTCCCAAAACTGGTCGAGGCTGGCGCGGAATGGATCCAACTCGACGAACCGGGGTTGGGCATGTCACCACACGGCGAGTTGGCCCACGAGTGTCTCTCGCGAGTGGCCGAAGCAGTCCCCGAGGACGTCAGATTTGGCACCCACGTCTGTTCGGGCAATTACGCGGACCTGGCCGACGACATGGTGGAGTTCCCGGTCGACGAACTTGATCTCGAATTCGCGAGCCCCGACGCAGACGACCCGGCTGCGGTCTTTGCGGGCCGGGAGTTCGAGATGGACATTGGTTTCGGCGTCCCCC
>JAGXLJ010000090.1 GCA_018334775.1 Halodesulfurarchaeum sp. | reverse complement strand
TCGTCCTTGAACCGGTCGTCGTTGGCTGCCAGTACGAGCAGGACCTGTGGGATGTCCCGCAGGTAGAGTTCCTGGCGCGCGTACGCGGCGAGCTGCAGAACGAACTCCGGGTCCTCGTCTGCCGCAGCGTCGAACCGCCGGACGACAGCAGCGAGTTGCTCGTCATCAGTCTCGTAGAACGAGCCCTCCAGCAGTTGGTTGATCGTGCGCTTGTACAGTGCGAGTCGAGGGTCGGCAGGTGCGAACGCTTCCCCACCTTCGTAGTTGGTGGTTCGCGTCGCCTCCGCGACCGTTTGCTTTGGCTTGTTGAATTCCATGCTATCACGCGGAGCCGCAACAGGCGACTCCGATTTTGGTGCTGCTCACACGTGGTGCGAGCAGCGAACGTCCCCGACACGATTCGAACGTGCGACACCCGGCTTCGAAGGCCGGTGCTCTGTCCTGCCTGAGCTACGGGGACAATGACGTGGCCAGAAAACTGCTGGAGCCTGAACAGCGTGCTACCAGATTACACTACGGTGGACGAACGGATTCCACCGCCGGGATTCGAACCCGGATTTCCGGCTCCTGAGGCGAAGTATGGCTCCAACTCGACGGCCACGTGATGAGTGACGGCGACCGGAACACTGTCGGAGCGGGATCCGGTGTCGAGAGCACCCACGTGCTCTCTTTGTCCGGGATGTTCTCGATGGTCTGGTGGCCACCGACAGGATTTGAACCTGCGAGTTCCTGGCGAAGCAACGCTCCGACTCGACGGTCGCCACGGGTGGTCGGAAAACTGACGGCGCGACGGGCTATGACTCCCGTTGGTGTGCTTTGCGGGCGAAGGAACGCACCACCTCGACGACCACCCGCAGGGGGGAACTGACGGTGACAGCGCCACAGATCCGTGCCTGCCCGCGATGTCAGACACGGTAAAGCGCTGTCATGGCCAGCCCCCCGAGTGCTCCCGAGGGGAATCGAACCCCTGAATTCTCCTCAACCATGAGCGGAAGCGATCTCCAGATCGCCTACTTCCACCTTTCGATGACACCTCCGACAAAGACAGATCACATTGTCCAGCCTGTGCGCTTGCTCGGGCTCGTCATGATCTCTGACAGGAACGACGTGGTGGACATCTGGTTCCTGTCCGAGTTCGTCGCGGGTTGCACCGCACGACTGGCACGTATGATTATCCCGTTCGCGGGCTTGCCGTCTTATTTCGGCCCAAGAGCCAGTATACTCGACTTCGACCCCGCCACACCACATCGGGTTTCCGTCGTTCCGAACCGTTTCGGACCACCACTTCCTGTAACAGTCACGGGAACAGAACCGGTTATCGCGATACGTACGATACGTCTCGCCACAGTAATCGCACGTCGTCTCGGGCTTACCACCTTTCCAGTTCGGGTTGTCTTTTCCAGATGGTATCGTCGGCGGGTCACATGCGTCGCAGTACGTTCGTTTCGACTCATCGTCGTAGAACTGCTTACCACACGATCGACAGGTGCGGTTAGGTAGTCGATTTCCGTGGGCTCCGAAGTGGTGGATGCGCATTCCGTGTTCAGTGTTGAACTCTTTGCTGCACGTTGGACATCTTGCAGTCATCGATACGGTCTGTAGAGGTTACACCCGTTTTCCGAGATAAACCTCCGCTATTGGATGACCACACTTCAGGAGCGGTGCTGATAGCAGAATCAGAGTCCGAATCGCGCTCGAAGAGAGCACGGGGTTAGCGAAGGCGTTCGAATCCTTCGAGTCGTCCGTTCGTGAACGTCACCTGGTACGTAACCAGTGCATCAAGTCCCTCGAAGAAGTGCTTGATGTCGAATCGGCCGTGGTAGTCGTCTCGTTCGATCCAGCCGTCGTGGACTCGGTTACGACAGCCGGCCATGTAGAGGAGGTCACCCTCCTCGACGTCGTCGCGGCTCGCGTATGGGCGGTCCTCGGGTGGCACCTCTTCGGTATGCCACTCTTCTTCCAGCAGGCGACCATCGGCAGTAATTCGGAACGTGGTCATACTCGGTCGGTCAATACCTTTCGTCTGCCAGTCAACATCTACAGCGGGAGCGACCCCGTCGGGATATCCCGGTAGATGGACATCATCATAGAGTTCGATTGTATCGAATAGTCCCATCGTTGTCCTCCATTGTGGGACCAGGATTCGAACCTGGACTTCGGGGATATGAGCCCCGTGGGCTACCGTTACCCAATCCCGCAGCAAGTAGTAGGGCCAGAAATCGGCCAGTGGGACGGGCAGGATTCGAACCTGCGTGTTCTCATTAAAAGTGAGACGAAGGAACTCTCACCGTCGCACCGGAGTTCCAGTGAAAACTCGGTGAGAGTGTTGAATGCCGGGCTCTTCCACCGTCCCGCAGTCTCCCCGGCACGACTCGAACGTGCGTCTCCTCTTCTACAGAGAGGTGTCGTCGCCGCTAGACCACGAGGAGGAGTGTCGCCGCGAGGATTCGAACCTCGGAAGGACCTACGCCAGCGGGTCTGAGCCGCTTCCTGTTGACCACTTGGGTACGGCGACAGGGAATACAGGGGATCGTCTGCCGGTACAGTGACCGGCATGCCGCCACCAGGATTCGAACCTGGGAAGGACTAACCACACGGTCCTCGACCGTGTCCGTTTGACCACTCTAGCATGGCGGCGCAATTCGAGAATCGCCAACGAATCTGCGAACCACTTCGGCACGCAGCGGCGGGAGAGTGATTCGAACACTCGTGCCCTTGCGGACGCCGCGCTTCCAATGCGGTCCCTTGGCCGGGCTAGGGAAACCCCGCCACGCGGTGAGACGGAGAGTCGAACTCCGAAGCCTCTCGGCTCTCGGTTTCAAACCGAGCGCGGTCGCCTATCCGCATGTCTCACCACGCCGTGTCCCGGAGTCGAACCGAGAGCCCGTCGTCGGGGCTGGCGTAGCAAGCCAGTGGGGTCACCACTCCCCAGACACGGCACACTGAGCCGACGAGGATTCGAACCTCGGTCCTGTGCGCCCAAAGCACAGATCGTCGTCCGCTGGACTATCGGCTCACGAGGACTGCCGAGCGTTCGGCAGTTGGTTGTCTATCTGTACGACTGGTTCCGACTGCGCAACCGCGACCGAGCAGTCGCGATTGCACGTCTCATCACGGGGGCGTACTTCGGGGAATCCCGGGAATACCACACCGGGCCATGTAGGTTGCAGACCCTGCTGGGCCCGTCACCGCCGGACCGATCCGGGAAGATCGACCCAGCGGAGTGTGCCTACCTCGATGAGTATCCCCACGTGGCTACACCACGCGTCCACGCCGACGCCGGGATTTGAACCCGGATCACGGCCGTGACAGGACCGTATGATCGCCGAATTACAACACGTCGGCCTGCAGTCGCCCCGGCCGGAATCGAACCGGCGGCCTCCGGATTCAAAGTCCGGCGTCCCTCGCCAGCGGAGACTCCGGGGCTCGACGTAGCCGCAGCTAACGCTGCGGGGGATGCGTACCAGCAGCTCCTGATGCGCTCGGCGCGCACGGAACCGCCCGTTCGTCCTATTGTCAGGAACGAACGCAGACCAAACTGCCGCGAGCCTCGTCCAGTTCACTCGCTTGACGCTGGGAAGCGGATGAGCTACTGGATGAAGACAGGCGACAATCCCGTGTTCCCCAGCCCCTGACGGGTAGTCCGCGTGGGGGTCGGGTTATGCGGGTGAGGGGATCCGGCGATCGCCGGATTGCGTCGAACTCTCGTAATTGAGGTCGACGCAGTCCCAGCGAATGCCGACCAGTCTCTCCGCGCGCTGGTCGTGTAGGTACTCGCCAAACACGCGACCCGCGGCTAAGCGAGAACGAGCACGCCGCGGTTTGAGGCGAGTATTGACCATGCTGGGGAACTCTCCGTTTACGTGGGTTGTTTCGGACGTCAATACGGGATATCGTGGCAATTGTATTAAAATTGGTCAGGGTGTGGTAATCACAGGCATAGCGAAGCAGAGCACATACTGATTCCAATCTCACCGATATATTTTTAACTACATCGGTAGAATCGGAATTCATGAGGGAAGCGGCATTACGAGTTGTCGACTGTTTACGTGACCGCTCCTACGCCGTTGGCGAGTTAGCCGATGCGATCGACAAGAGTCAAAGTTGGACGTCGGAGGTCGTCAGTGATCTTGAGGACGAACACCTCGTGGAACGAAATGACGGGGTGCGGCTGGCCAACACGTACGAAGCGACACTGCTTGCCGAGCTCCTCGAGCGATATGCACTCGAAAAAGTCCTGACAGGGACGAAAGAGGATATTCTCGTTGCGCTCCTTCCGGGCCCTAAAACGATCGCTGGGTTACAAAAGCAGGGCTTCGCGAAATCGACGCTCTACCAGCACCTGAACGAAATCCAAGAGACCGGAGCGATCTCACAGACGGATGACGGCTATGCCATCAGTGACGACACGCTTCGGTCCTTCCTCGAAGCCAGAACCCGAACCACGCCCTTCGAAACCGAGTACCGCGCGAACGGCGACCGACTCGTGGCGACGAGCAAAGATGACGTCGACGGCACGCCGACTGCGTTCTCGGCGTTCACACGCTACGGGGTCGACTATCACCCGGCGAAAACCTACGTTTACCAAGGCGATCGCTCGCTGGATCTCGAAGATATTCTGATCCATGCGGTGACCGTCGCCGAGACCAAGAAACAGATGGCGATGGCTGCCGTCTTCTATCTCACGCACCGCGCTACCCTCGATTCCAGCGACCTCTGGCGGCTCGCAAACAGGTGGGACTGCGTCGAGAAGTGGGCTGACCTCTTTGCATACATCGACCAGCGAGAGGTCCACCAAGAGGGGCTCTTTCTCCCGTGGGAGGAGTTCATCGCTCTCGCGAATGACTATGGGGTCTACCCGCGCGGTCACCACCCTGAGGATAGCCTCCAGCGGGGACTCGAAGAGCTTGGAGACCATCTCGAGACGACCGTCGACGCGTATCTCCTCGGGGGGGGCAACCTCATCCTGCGTGGCCTGAAGGACTCGACCAAGGACGTCGATCTCGTCGTCAAGGACGGCCAGACGTTCTATGCGATCGCTGAATCATTACAGGACCTAGGCTACGAGGAGCGCGGCGATCTAGAAGCGGCATACAACCAACTCGATCCCAGTATTGTGCTGGAAAAAGAGGGATTTCCGCGCTGGGACATCTTCGTCGAGACCGTCGCAGGCCAGCTCCAGCTGACCGAGGCGATGATCGAGCGGTGCGACCAGTCATTCGAATACGGCAATCTCCACGTTCATCTGCTCTCGCTGACCGACATCTTCGTGTTCAAATCGATCACCGAACGGGAGGGCGACCTCGAAGACGTCGCGTTAATCGCCCAGCAAGCCGATCTCGACTGGGAGGGCATCTTCGAGGAGATCAAGACCCAGGAAGACCTCACGGGCCGATTCTTCTCGTTTGCCGTGCTCGATACCCTCGATGTTCTCGAAGAGCGGTACGATATCGTCGCACCCGTCACGGACCGGCTCGTCTCATACTGTCTTGAGAACGCGCTGCTCGTGTCGCTGGAGGACCCGAAAACGATCGAAGACCTCCGGGAGGAACTGGACTTTCCCGACCACCGGATCTACAACAAACTCCGGCAACTCGAGGATGATGGCCAGATTACTGTCGATCGGAATGGTCGGCTCAACACGTACCAGCGGGTTGAGACGCTGTAACTGCTGATTCGGTATCAGGACGGACGCCGATGCAGGCGTTTATATCTCGTTTCGCTGTTCCGGACACTGTCTGATTGTGCGCAACGAGTATCTCTTCCTTTCTC
>JAGXLJ010000089.1 GCA_018334775.1 Halodesulfurarchaeum sp. | reverse complement strand
GCCTATTATCTATACCGATAATACCGGAAATCCACGCCAGCACTCACCACATTCTGGGGCATCGCTACTGGACCGGCGATTCTTGTGTCTGAGAACTCGTGCCCAATAGTTTAAAGGGAGCACTCCGATTACCAGTGTATAACAGTCCCAACGAGGCCATTATGACGATCAATCCCCGGGAATACAACACAACGGAACTCAGACAGGCCGCCCAGGAAAAGGCACGCGACCGAAACCAGGACATCGAGGAACTCAGACGAGACCTGGCTGCACAGGAAGATGACAGTACGGGAGTTCCAAAAGCCCAACTCAAGGAACTCATCTTGCTCCAGGGCGGCACAGACCCGGCAGATCTGGAACGCCCGTATCTCGGATCCATTCCGGAGCAGTACGCGGCCCGACTGACACTGTTCGAATGGCTCCAGTTCGCACTCGACCAGGTCGGGTCTCGCCGGACGCTCGAGGCACTCGAATATTACGTCTCCATCGGGTGGCTGAGCGACGGCGTTGCCGAGGATCTCCGGGACCACGTGCGGGTCTTCCAAGACGCGCGGCCTGAAGAACCGATGGGGGCTTTCGAAACCGCCGATCATCTGGTCAGTCTTGTCTACATCGCGCGCCTGGCCTCGATGACCTGACCTCGTCGGATGGGCTATCGAGCCGTTGGGAAGACTTTTATACCAAGGACTGTCAATACGTCGCTAAAGCGGGTTCTTCCGGTCGATTCCCGCTTGGCTCTCGGTCCGTGTTCCTCCACCCTAAATACATGGACCGGGGCTGCAAAGCAGTCGATCGGGACCCTGTAACTGATGCTATGACCGAACACCGAACCCGTATTATACTATGAGTGCTGTAGACCGGCAACTCGACGAACTTCAGGAGACGATCACCGAGGAAGTCCCAGCCGATATCTCGATCACCGAGGTGAAATACGAAGGCCCCGAACTGGTCGTATACACCCGAGACCCCAAGCGATTCGCCCGCAACGGGGACCTCATCCGTGATTTGGCCAGTCAGCTCCGCAAGCGGATCACCGTCCGGCCGGACCCGGCAGTGCTTTCCCGGCCGGACCAGGCCAGAGAAGACGTTTTGTCGGTTATTCCCGATGAGGCCAGCGTCACGGATCTGGATTTCCACCAGGACACCGGCGAGGTCGTCATCGAGGCCGCAAAACCCGGCCTGGTGATCGGTCGGCACGGGAGTATGCTTCGGGAAATCGCCCAAGAATCAGGGTGGACACCCGAAGTCGTTCGAACACCACCGATCGAGTCCTCGACGGTTTCGAACGTCCGGAACTTCCTCAAACAGGAACGAGATGATCGTCGAGACATCCTCGAACGAGTCGGGCGCCAGATTCATCGCGAAGAGATGTCCGACGATGAGTGGGTGCGGATCACCACGCTCGGTTGTTCCCGAGAAGTTGGACGCGCTGCGTTCATCCTCTCAACGCCAGAAACCCGCATTCTCGTCGACGCCGGGGACAAACCTGGCTCGGACGAAGTGCCGTACCTACAGGTCCCAGAGGCGCTCGGAGCAGGACCATCCAACATCGACGCGGTCGTGCTGACACACGCCCATCTCGATCACTCAGCCCTCGTGCCGCTCCTCTACAAATATGGCTATGACGGCCCGATTTATACGACGGAGCCCACGCGAGACCTGATGGGGCTCCTGTCGTTGGACTACCTCGACGTCGCGGCGAAGGAAGGGCGGACGCCACCCTACCAATCAGAGATGGTCCGAGAGGCGATCAAGCACACGATCCCACTCGAATACGGAGACGTGACCGACATCGCTCCGGACATCAAGCTGACCCTCCATAACGCCGGTCACATCCTGGGCTCATCGGTCGCACACTTCCACATCGGTGACGGCCTCTACAACGTCGCGTTCTCGGGCGACATTCATTACGAGGACACGCGCCTGTTCAATGGTGCTATCAACGACTTTCCCCGGGTCGAAACCCTGGTCATGGAGTCGACCTACGGGGGGCGGAACGATTACCAGACCGACCAGGCCGACGCCGAAGAAGAACTCAAAGAGATCATCAACGAGACCGTCGAGCAGGACGGGAAGATCCTCATCCCAGCCTTTGCCGTGGGGCGATCCCAAGAGATCATGCTCGTCCTCGAAGAAGCCATGCGCTCGGGCGATATTCCGGAGATTCCGATCCATCTGGATGGGATGATCTGGGAGGCCACCGCGATCCACACGACGTATCCTGAGTACCTTCGGGACGATCTGCGGGACCGGATCTTCCACGAAAACGAGAACCCGTTCCTCGCCGACCAGTTCAACCAGGTCGACGCCGGCGAGGACGAACGGCGAGAAATCACGGATGGAGACCCAGCGATCATCCTCTCGACGTCCGGGATGGTCACCGGTGGCCCCATCATGTCGTGGCTCGAACACCTGGGACCGCACCCGGATTCAACCATGGTCTTCGTCGGCTACCAGGCCCAGGGGACTCTCGGGCGACGTATTCAGAGCGGTTGGGATGAAGTGCCGCTCTCAAAGGGTGGGGGTCGCAGCGAACGGGTCACCCTCGACATCGACGTCGAGACCGTCGACGGGTTCTCCGGTCACTCGGATCGCCAGGGCCTCGAAGACTTCGTGAAAACGATGAACCCCCGGCCGGAGAAGGTCCTCTGTGTCCATGGCGATGAGCGCTCGACACAGGAGCTTTCCTCGGCACTGTACCACAAGTACGACATTCGAACGTTCGCCCCGAAGAACCTCGAAACGTTCCGCTTCGTCTAGTTAGTCGAGTGTTTCGGCCGGATCGACCACAGTCCCGGATTCTCCGTTGATCCCAACTCGATCACAGAGATCTGAAAGTGGACACGCCTCGGGATCCTCAAGACAGACGGGATCGCGGGCCGTACAGTATTCCCGGCCGAATTGGATGCTCGTCGTGTGTCCGTACCCACATTTCTCGGGCGGGAGGTCGGATTCGAGGTCAGTCCGAACTGTCTCGTGGTCCGCGTCAGGTGGCGCGATCCCGAGTCGCCGATAAATCCGATGCACATGCGTGTCCACGGGAAACACGCCGTCCCGACCACCAGCGAAAAGAAGGACACAGTCAGCGGTTTTCGGGCCAACTCCCTTGAGTTCCAATAAGGTATCTCGAACCTCGACAGCCCCCTCCTCCCTGACGTACCGATCAAAAGCCTCGGCACTCCCGTACATTTCGAGGACGTGGGCTGCGACTCGCTTGATGACAGCTGATTTTTGGTTGTGGAGGCCGCCCGGTTGAATGATCACGGCGATTTCGTCCCTGTCGGCCGCGGCAAGGGAATGAGCGAGCGCTTCGTCCCCAAACTGTTCCATGAGGGCGTCGTGGGCCGGCTGGCTCGCCTGGTCGCTCGTATTCTGGGAGAGAATCGTTCGAACAAGTGATTCGAATGCCTGTTGGCTCCCATAAGAGGTCTGCCAGTACAATTCACCGAGCCGGTCGACAACCGCTTCAGCTCGAGTCCCAGGCTCACTGGACGCCGGGCTCACTCCCGCTGCCTCCTCGTCGTTTCCCTCTCCACCAGCGATATTGTGAGCGGGTTCACCTGATTCGGTCATGAGTCAAACGCGGTTTGGATCTGGTTCATAGCTTTCTCCCGGGTCTTATTCGACTGTGAGAGTAACTATAAGGTCGGCTCCATCGGCAAGCGCCTCGACGAAGTCCCGGTCCATATCAGTAGCCGCCCCATCCGCCTCGACCAGAATCGTTCGGTCGTCGACGTAGTCACTCGTTCGGCCGACCATACTGACCTCGTTCTCGAACGTGAGTCGTGGATCGCCCCGGCCACTGATTGTGACGGATTGACCCGCTGCTTCGAAGTTGGCTGTAATCGTTGCCGTCTCGTTCTGGGCAGCCTCCACGAACTGATCCTCGAAATCCGCCGGTGATCGGTCAGCCCCGATACCGAGAATACAATCGCCCGCAGGCGTGAGAAAATCCTCAGTCGTCACTTCGAAGGTGCTCTCGTGTTCGGCGCGGACGTTTTCGTGTCCGCTGGCGAGTACTCGATCCTCGATGACCATGTAGCCGTGCTATCGGGTGGGGACGTTTGAGTGGTGCTATTCGTGGCCGAGCGGTCCCGAGAACGGATCGGGGAAAGAAAGAACGATTCGGGTCGAGCAAATCACCCTTCGCCTGCGATCGGGACCGGATCAGCCGAGACAGTGATGGTGATTGCACCACACGAACACTCGTAGGCGTGTCGCAGACCCTCTGGAGTCCGCATTGATAGCTTGCGATCGCCGGAGGCCAGATCGGCGCCGCAGCGGGTGCAGGTGAGCGCAAGGTTTGGGTACATATGCAGAACTACGGGTTGGAGCACCCTGAATGCCACCCAGGTGCGCGGTGAAAGTGAAAGTAATCAAAGCCACAGCGAAACACTTAATCACAGTGGTAGGGTATACCGATTTACCAGAAGGTCACGAGTGTTCGCGCATAGCCCGACAAATGATCGAAGGTTCTCACGCGATGGGTACGGATCGACGAGCCGTCGCTATGCGAACGTCGTGACAGTATGGAATCGAGGGCCAACCAATGGCAGAACAAGTTGAAATCACAGTATCGAGTGCGGACGAACTCATCACGGACGAAGAGCTTCAGGAAAAATCAAAAGGCCAACTCATCAAAAAGGCTGGCCAGTTTCGGGACCGCCGGAACGAACTGAACCAGATGGCGAGCAATCGCGCATCCAAGCGCGATGAACTGAACGCCAAAACCCGAGAGAAAGTCGATAGCGCCCAGGAACACCGAGAGGTCAGGGACACGCTGAACGACCGGGTTCAAGCGCACAAATCGGTGCGAAACGAACTGAACGCGAAGGCAAACGAACTCTTCGAACAGGTCGAGGACATGAAGGCCGACCTCGAACTCGACGAAGGGAAGGACCTAGAGGATCTCAAATCCGAGATCGAGGACCTCGAGTTCAAACAGCAGACCGAGGTGCTCTCGACCGAAGACGAGCGAGAACTCATCGAGAAGATCGAGGAAAAACGCGACGAGTACCAGGAACGCAAGGCCAAACTCGACCAGAACGACGACCTCGAGGAGTATGTCGAGAAGGCAGAGGAGGTCCGCGCGGAAGCCTCGAAACACCACGAGAAGGTCACCGAACTGGCGGACCGCGCCCAGAAGCACCACAACAAGATGATCGAGGCCTACCGCGAGGCCGACGACGTTCGCGACCGGGCCGACGAAACCCACGAGGAATTCGTGAAAGCCCAGGAGGCCGCTGACGCCCATCACCAGGCCTTCGTGGAAGTCCAGAAGCGATTACGCGAACTTGACAAGCAGGAAGAGGAGGAACGCAAGGACCAACGCGATGCCAAACGGGAGGAAGCCCGCGAAGAGGCCGAGGAGATCTACGAGCGGTTCAAAGAGGGCGAAACCCTGGACACCGAGGACCTGCGAAAGCTTCAGAAGAGCGGCCACCTCTAAATCCGCCGCTGACACCGGACGTTTTTATTCCGTCGGAGCAACGTCACAACCGAATGGAGACTCTGGTCGTGGCCATCGACCAAACGGGCGATGTCCCCGCACACACCGGTGTGTCACTTCCGGTTTCGGGAGCCGACACCATTTCGGAGTTGATCCTCGAGTTGGGGATGGCAGACCCGGAGGACTCGATGGTCAACACACTTTTGGAAGCCGTCGCCATCGGCAACGAAATCGAAGCCGAGGGTGACAGGGCCACGATCGCTGTCCTGTCAGGCAATACGGAGGGAGTTGTCCCGGCCGATCAGGCCATTGCCGAACAAGTCGACCAGTTGCTCGC
>JAGXLJ010000088.1 GCA_018334775.1 Halodesulfurarchaeum sp. | reverse complement strand
CGGAAACGACCTACAACACGATGCGATATCAGCTCAATCGTGATATCGTCGGTCTCGGGCCGCTGGAACCGGTGATGCGGGACCCGTATAACGAGGACATTCACGTGATCGGGCCCAGCCAAACCTACGTCGATCACGGGACCTACGGGCTCCTTCCGACCACCGTGGATTTCGGCGAACCGGAAGAGTTCGACAATTGGCTGCGCAATATCGGTGAGCGAATGGGCGATCCAGTCTCCGATTCGGACCCCATCGTGGACTCGACGCTCCCGGATGGGTCACGTATCAACATCATCTATTCGAGTGATGTGAGCCTGAAGGGGCCCTCGCTTACCATCCGACAGGGGGACGAAGTCCCGCTATCGGTCGGTCAAATTACGAAATGGGGGACACTTTCGCCGGAACTGGCCGCGTACCTTTGGTTGTGCCTGGAGAACGAGCAAACAATCTTCGTCGTGGGGGAGACTGCGTCCGGAAAGACGACGACGCTCAACTCCATCATGACGTTCATCCCACGGGATTCGAAGATTTATACGGCGGAGGACACCGCCGAAGTGCTCCCACCTCACGACACCTGGCAACAGTTGCTCACCCGGGAAGGAGGGGGCGAGAACAGCGCTGACGTCGATATGTTCGACCTGGTGGCAGCAGCACTTCGCTCCCGGCCGGACTATATCGTCGTCGGCGAGGTTCGGGGCGAAGAGGGGCGGATGGCCTTCCAGGCGGCCCAGACCGGTCACCCGGTAATGCTGACCTTCCACGCGAGCGACATCGTGTCGATGATCCAGCGGTTCACTGGCGACCCGATCAACGTCCCGGAGACTTTCATGGACAACGCGGACGTCGCGCTGTTCCAAAATCGAGTGAAACAGGGCGACGACGTGCTCAGACGGGTGACCAGCGTCCAGGAGATCGAAGGGTATTCGAAGGAAATGGGCGGTGTCGTGACTCGTCAGTCCTTCTACTGGGACCCGGTCGAAGACGAGATCGTCTTCCAGGGGCGGAACAATTCCTACGTCCTCGAAGAGCAGATCGCGACCCTTTTGGGCTATGAGGATACCCGGGAGATTTACGACGAGATGGACTTCCGCACCGAGATCATGGAACGGATCATTCAGGAAGACCTGATCGGGTATCACGACTTCAACGACACCATTTCGGCGTTCCAACGTGACGGCGTCGAAGGACTCCCGTTCACAATGGCCCGTCGGGACCTCTGACATGGCCACTGAATCGGAGACCGACAGTAACGGAGAATCCATCGACATCACCAACGCGTTTGGTGACATTGCCGAATCCTATCGGCAGATGCAGATTCCCGTCTCCAGGTACGTCACCTGGATTGTTCTCCCTGGGGTCGGCTTCTTCGTCCTCACCGTGGTCGCCGGAATCGTTCTGGACTTCCCGCTCGTGGTTCGGCTCCCGATGCCAGCTCTCGGGCTATTGCTCGCGGTCGCCGCACTTATCTACCCGAAAATCCGGCTGGACCAGCGTCGGAAGCGGATGAACGAAGTCTTTCATTTGTACGTAACCCACATGACCGTGCTTTCGACGACCAACATCGACCGGGTCGAGGTCTTCCGCCGGATCGCCCGGATGGACGATTATGGGCCGCTCTCTGAGGAAACTCGCCGGATCGTTCAGTTGGTCGATACGTGGAATCAAAGTCTCGACGACGCCTGCCGGCGTCGGGCGAAGAAAGTCCCGAGTGACGCAGTGTCGGACTTCTTCGATCGACTGTCCTACACCATCAACGCCGGAGAGGACCTGTCGAGTTATCTGGTGAGCGAACAGTCGACGATCATCCAGAACTACACGACCATCTACGAGGGGCAACTCGGGAACCTGGAAGTGATGAAAGACCTCTACCTTTCGATGATCCTCTCGGTGACGTTTGCCCTGGTGTTCGCGACGGTTTTGCCGGTCATCTCCGGCACCGACCCCACGATGACGGTCTCCGCCGTCGTGATCATGTATACATTCATCCAGTTAGGCTTCCTGTACGCGATTTACACCGTCTCACCGACCGACCCGATCTGGTATTTCCCACCGGAACAGACAACCCCAACAGAGCGGCGGTTGCAATACGCAGTCGCTGCCGGAGTCGGTCTGTCCGCCCTCACCATCGTCGGTGTCAGTGTGGTCATGTTCGGGTTTACGGGGATCGACCCGGAAACGATTCCACTCCCGATTTATGCGGCCGTTCCAACGACACCCCTCCTCATCCCGGGATTGGTCGCTCGGAGCGTCGAAGCAGACATCAAAGGCCGGGACGAGGAGTTCGTGAGTTTCATTCGGGCACTGGGTGCCAGTGAAACGGCCCAACAAACCACTACGACGGCCGTGCTCTCGACGCTCCGCCGGAAGGATTTCGGCGCGCTCACCAAGAATATCGACGAACTGTACACGCGACTCAAAATGCGGCTCTCCCCCGAGGCAGCCTGGCGGTTTTTCACTGCCGATGCGCAGTCCTACCTCATCCAGAAGTTCAGTGAGATGTACCTCATCGGGCGCCAGATGGGTGGTGATCCGAAACACCTCGGGGAACTCATCAGCGAAAACATGAACGAGGTGATGCAGTTGCGCGAACGTCGTGATCAGTCGACGATGACCCTCATCGGTGTGATTTACGGTATTACCGCCGCAGCGACCTTTGCCTTTTTCATCGGACTTGGGATCGTCGAACAGCTATCGGCAATGACCCTTGGCATGAACACACCAGCCGGATTCGACTTCAACTCGCTGATCAATACGGAGGTGTATAATATCGCACTGATCGAGTTTCTGCTGACCCTCACCGTTCTGGTAAACGCGATGATCTCCTCTCTTATCGTCCGGGTCGTGGACGGCGGCCACAAAGTGAACTCCTTTATGCACTTTGTCTTACTGACCTGGCTGGGCGCCATCATCGGGTCGATGACAATGGAATTGGTCGGCTCATTGTTGGGGATCTAAGCCGGGAGAGCCATACTTATGAACGGAACCCAGAAAGGACCTGACAGCATGGATGGCGCGGCTGAGGAGGGGTACGCCCTTGCAATTGCCTCCGGCAAGGGCGGCGTCGGCAAGACGACGACGGCGGTAAATCTTGGCGCCGCATTCGTCGAATCAGGATACACCGCAGCAGTCCTCGATTTCGATCTTGGGATGGCCAATCTCGGTGCAATGGTGGGCCTTACCCAGCCAAATGCCACCATCCACGACGTCCTTGGCGGCCGGGCCGCACTCGACGCAGCTCTTCACGAAGCCGGTGGCCTCACTATCGCACCGGGATCGACCGTCCTGGACCACTTTGCTGACGCCGAGACCGATCCAATCGAGGGGATCGTAACCGAACTCAAACAACGGTTTGACCTCGTCATTCTTGACGCCGGAGCCGGGCTCAGCCAAGACATTGCGGTCACGTTGCAAGCCGCAGACGGCGTCTTGCTCGTCACGACAGCCGAACTTCCGGCGCTGACGGACGCGTCGAAAACCGGGGAACTCGTCGACCGGTTAGCCGTCCCCGTCGTCGGCGCAGTGTTCACTGGCACGGGCGAGGGATCGCTCGACGACATCGAAGGAGTCGCAACCGCCCTTGGGACGACTGGAGCCGTAACCGTCAGCATCCCGGCTGACCAGCACGTCAAAGAGAGCGTCAGAAAAGGCATGCCAGTCGTGTTCGATGCCGAATCGGCCCCCGCCACAGTGGCATACAAGCGACTCGCTACAACCTTAGAGACGGACCTCGGATTTGACGAAAACGCCCCGGACACGGAAGCCGGATTTGAATGGGTCGACCCGGAAAGCGGCAATGCCCTTCCGGACGACGCGCAGCCAGGGCCGGTCATGGAAGTGCCACTGGAAACGCTCATCGAAGAGGCCGGATTGAATGAGAGTCCCGCAGTGATGGGGAACGGCGAACGAATGCTGCATCAAGTTCGGTCCTGGTTCGGTGGGTAACTCTCGAACCGAACAAGCCGGGTTCTTAGCTTCGGGCCACGATGCTGTAAACCACGAACAAATAGCCCGACGTCGAGATCGCATAGTTGACTGTGAGTAGACTTTTTGCATGGCTGAAATCGAGGATAAACGCACTAAGCGTCGTCCCGATAGCGGCCGCGACGATCAACACAAAGCCCAGTGAGAGATGAAGCATCGTCGGCCGTTGAGTCTCAGAATAGGCCCGCAGGGCGAGTGCGACGACCGAGAGACCCGCCACAGCCAACGTCGTACTGAAGACGCCGTAGAGGACTACGATGAGTTGCATTGAAACTGTTCTATGCGTACCTGACCAAACAGGCTATTTAAATTTTTGCCGCCGATTATAGCGTTCAATAATTAGGGTTCGTTCCTGAGGTCAGACCAGACGTCAACCAGGTTGTTCTTGGCTTCGGTCCGGCGTTTGAAATCCACCTCGAACTCGTCGGTACCGAACGCGATCTCGATTTCGTCGATTTTCCGACGGTACACCTTGGTTCGTCGGCCTTCCGCGGAGAACTCCTGACCCTCGAGGGCCAGCAGATCGTGATCGAGGAGTTCTTCGATCCGGCGATAGGAAGTCGCGATCGGAATATCCAGCTCGTCGGAAAGCTCCTGAGCGGACATTGGCGTGTGGGTTGCACGGAGTATCTCGGCGTTGTACTTGTTCCCAAGGACACGCAAGACCGACGCCGGGTCCATCAACTATGAAAATACCCGGATGCGAGAAAAGAGTACCGACAATTGATGAGGAAAAAGCCCTCACGAGACCGAACCCCTACCCCTTAATCTGGTTCAAAATGAGAGAAATGATAATAAAGGGCCAAACCTTAAATGTTCTCAAATTCTCATTGGGAGACGGGCGTTACTGTATCGACATCTCACATGTCGAGGAAATCGTCGACGCGAACGAAGAAATCACACCCGACCCCAATGCAGACGACCACATCGTCGGGGTTGTCGATCTTCGAGGTGAGACGACGACAATCGTCGACCCAAAAAGTGTCACTCGATCTCGATGCGTCCGCCACAGGTCGGGGGATCATCGTGCTCTCCACCATCGACGGGACCGGCCTCCTGATCGATGACGTCCATCAGGTGGTCGAAGTTTCCGACGGGGACCTCGACGATTCGACGGCTTCCGAGAGCACTCACGGGGTGATTCGTCACGACGATCGCTTCGTCGTCTGGATCGATTTCACAGCATTGGAATAATATGGATGGACGGAACACGGGACAACGACATACAGTCGATGACGACCGCCACAGCCAGAAGGCGATTAACGCATGAATAGCTTTACTTCACCGGCAGACAGCGAGAGTGTCGGGCGTACTGATCGTTCAGACACGGAGACGAAAGCGGCAATCAATGAGATACAAACCGTCTTAGAGCACGCGGCCGAGGGTGATTTCACGGCCCGCGCCGATGCCTCTCCGGACGATCCACAACTCGCCCACACAGTCGGATTACTCAACGAGGTCGTCGAATCGCTCGAACACACGTTTGCCACCGTCGATCGGTTCGCCGACGACGTGACCGAAACGAGCCAAGAGGCTACACGTGGAATCGAGGACGTGAGACAGGAATCCCAGGTCGTCAGGCAGTCGACCGAAACGATCAGCGAGGCAACCGACGACCAGGAAACTCATGTGGAGTCAGTGTCGTCGGAGATGGCAAACGTTTCCGCGACGATTGAGGAAGTGACCGCCACGGCTGATGACGTGGCCGAGCAATCCGAAGAGATGGCCGACAGAGGCCGGGAAGGGGGCAAAGCAGCCGAACGGGCTGTTGAGGAGCTCGACCGGATCGAAACCGGCGTCTCCGAAGCACGAGAAACCGCCACCCACCTGACGGATCAAACGGCTGAAATCGACGAGGTCGTGGATTTCATCTTCTCCC
>JAGXLJ010000087.1 GCA_018334775.1 Halodesulfurarchaeum sp. | reverse complement strand
GGACCAGACCATGGACCAAATGGAACTGCTGGCTCCGGTGATGGCGAGTATGGGCGTCATGCTTGAAACGACCGCTGAAGTCGATGCCCACGCTGGATCTCGTCGAAAGCGACCAGCAAAGCGACTTGCGACCATCCGAAATGCGGGCGAACTCCAAATCCCGTTCACGACTGGCATCTTATTCGGGATCGGGGAAAACTGGAACGACAGGGCTCGAAGTCTGTTGGCTATCAGGGGTCTCCATCAACGCTACGGGCATATTCAGGAGGTGATCGTCCAGCCGGTCTCACCGAACGAACGCTGGGACGGCGGTTCACCGAATCTCGAAACGATGCAACGAGTTGTCGCCATGGCACGGAAGGCACTTCCTGAGGACGTCGCAGTTCAGGTGCCGCCGAATCTGGCGCCGGTTCGAAATTTGGTGGACAATGGTATCAACGATTTGGGCGGCGTTTCACCGGTGACTGATGACTTTGTTAACCCGGATTACGCCTGGCCGGCCGTCGAGGAAATCGAATCGATCGCCGAAAAAGCAGGTGTTCCACTTCGTGAGCGTCTCCCCGTTTACGAACGGTACTTGCCTGAGAATGGTCTTTCCAATGACTGGATTTCTGAGGCAGTTGGCCACGTTATATATGCAGACAACCCAATCGGACGACGGTATCGGAACCTATTGGCGTCAGAACCAGGACCCAGAGTCTAATGGAATGAGGGCACTCGGGACCTGTTTGTCAACATAGGAGGTGAACACGAACCGATGTCATACCAAATCGATATCGATGGTAAAGTTTCCACCAAAGAATTAAGCATGTCCATCGCTGATAGTCCCACGCACGGTTATCATTCACATGGAATTCACACTTCAGGTTAACGGAGCGCAAATATCTGTCACGGCGGAGGCCGAGGAACCACTTTTGGATGTTCTCAGACGGAACGGTTACACTGGACCAAAACGTGGCTGCCGGTCTGGTTCTTGTGGGTTTTGCACAGTGTCCATCGACGGTGAAGTGGAGAAGGCCTGTCTTCGCCCGATGGAGACGGTCGCTGGCTCGGAGGTTGAAACGATATCCGCGTTGGGAACCCAGTCTGATCTGCACCCCGTTCAGGAAGCGTTCGTCGACAATTCCGCACTCCAATGTGGATTCTGTATCCCTGGTATGATCATGCGAACGAAAGGATTGTTGGAGTCCAATCCGGATCCTGATCGCGAGGAGATCCGTGAGGAACTCTCGGAAAACCTCTGTCGTTGTACCGGGTACGAAAAGATCATTGACGCCGTCGAAGATGCAGCGGCTCGAATGCCGGCTGAGGTTGCAGATGGCGGTCTGCCGGAACCAACGACAGAAACGGAGCCCATAAGCAATGAGTAAACCACAATCAGGAGAGCAGGAGTCCCAATTGGACGAATCGTCGGAGTCGGAACCCGAGACCGAAGAGCACCCGTTTCACTGGCCTGAATCGGCCGACAACCGGAAGTCACTCACCGACCGATTCGCGATCTCCGAATCGGCCGAAAAGGACGACGCCAGAAAAATCGTCACCGGCGATGCGAAATATACGAGCGATTACGCGTCGAACTTCCCAAATCTCCTCGAAGGGAAAGTGCTCCGGTCGGAAATCGCCCATGGCTATGTGACAAACATCGATACGAGCAGGGCCGAACAGATGGACGGGGTCCATACCGTTCTCACACCGTGGAGTGAGTCGGTACCTGAAAAGCCCTACACCTCTGCCGGACAATCCTATATGGAGCCATCACCGTATGACATGCGGGTTCTCCGGAAGAAAGTCAGGTATGTGGGTGACCCCATTGCTGCGGTCGCCGCAACTGATGGACGGACTGCCATCCAGGCCATGCGGGAAATTGATGTCGAATACGAGCAACTTGATCCAGTTCTGGACCCGGAAACTGCTCGGTCGACTGCCGCCCCGCAAGTTCACGATTCGGAAACGGTCGAAAACAAACTCCCGGGTCACGATTACGAACGGAACGTTGAGGCCCACGCCGAGGGTGAAATCGGCGACGTCTCGGCGGCCTATGAAGAAGCCGAGGCCCGCGAGGATTGGACAGTGGTCGAATCAGACTGGGAAATGCCCTATCAATCCCATCTTGTTCCGGAGCCACATACGACCATCTCTCGGCGGGACGAAGACGACCGACTCCACGTCATTACCAGTACGCAGGTCCCGTATCACACCCGACGCCAACTGGCGCATCTCTTCGACGTTCCGATTCGGGATATCCGGGTGAGTAAGCCGCGAATCGGGGCGGGGTTCGGAGCGAAGCAATCGCTGCTTATTGAACCCATCGCAGTCGCCCTTTCGGAAGCAGTCGGGCGGCCTGTGAAACTCCAAACGACCCGGCGTGAACAGTTCTTTGCCGGGCGTTTCCGGCGACCGATGTCGATCAGCATGAAGAGTGTCGTCACAGACGACGGTGCGTTGAAGGCTCTCGACATGGAGACCCTCTCGAACAGCGGGGCATATGGTCCTCACGGCTTGACGGTTACCGGGTGTGCCGGAACGAAACCGCTGCCGTTGTATCCAAACACGCCGAACATGCGCTTCGAGATGGACGCCGTCCACACGAACCTTCCAGTTCCGGGGGCAATGCGTGGCTATGGCGCACCCCAGGGACATTTTGCGGTCGAGGGCCATATCGGGGAGGTCGCCGACGCAATCGACATGGATCCGATCGAGCTCAGACGGAAAAACATGGTCGAAAACGGTGACCTGGACGAGGCCTCGGGAATCACTTCGGGGGGTGAGGGCCACGTCCGTCGGATCCGCTCGTGTGGCTTGGAGGATTGCATCGACCGTGGGAAAGATGCGATCGGTTGGGGCGACCTCAAGCAGCCGGATGCGGAACACGAGCATCGGGCAGTAGGGATGGCTCTCTCGGCCCAGGGTAGTGGCGTTGCCGGCGACGAACTCGGGGCTGCACACATAAAGATGAACGAGGACGGATCCTTTATTCTGCAGACCGGTGCCGTCGACACTGGCCCGGGAGCGGATACGGCCATGTCCCAGATAGCCAGTGAAGTGCTCAAAGTAGATCCGGCGGATATCGTCGTGCAGCCTTCTGATACGGACATCTCGCCGTTCGATTATGGGGCGTACGCGTCTTCGACGACGTATGTCACTGGCCACGCCGTTAAGAAAGCGGCTGCCGACGCTGCAGACTCGATCCGACGGATCGGCGCCCGGATGCTGGAGATACCTGAGGCCCGGGTTGAACTCGACGGTGGATCAGTCGTCGACACTGAATCCGCCAATTCGGTGTCAATAGAAGCGGTCGGCTACGAGTCGATATACGGTGAAGCGAACCGTGAACAGATTATGGGACAGGCCAGCCATAGTACGGACCAATCTCCGCCACCATACGGGGCCCAGTTCGCTGACGTGACCGTTGACGATAGCACGGGCGAGTTCACCGTCAATAAACTGGTCTTTGCCGTGGACTGTGGGACCGCAATCAATCCAAAATTGGCCGAAGGTCAGGTCGAAGGTGCGATGCATATGAGCTACGAGTATGCCGTTAGTGGTGGTCTCGAATTCGACGAACAGGGTCGACCGCTAACAACTGACTTCCGGGAGTATGGAATGCCGACGACGGCGGATCAACCGCCATTGGAATCAATTCTTGTCGAAACCCACGAACCGACTGGCCCATTTGGCGCGAAATCAGTCGGCGAAGTCCCAACAAATGCCGTCCCACCAGCACTGAGTAATGCGATCGATCGGGCCGTGGACGTTCGAATCAGAGATTTGCCGATCACTGCGGAAAAGATCGCTGCGAAGTTGAACGAGTAGGAACGTTCGAACGGTCCTTTCACAGGGATATGTACTACCTGATGTGAATCTTGTGGTGTCTACGTTTACGGTCCGTTATATATCGATTAGCCGTGTCCGAGTGCTGCCAATCTAAACCAAGAGTGGCCGTAACCTTTTAGAATTAGGCCTCTGAGCAATGAGTATCGGTACCAATAATGTCAGAAACCACTATACCGGAAGACATCGAATACGACATTGAGGACAGACCTCCGTTAGGAGAGGCGATACCGCTGGGCCTCCAACACGTTTTCGCAATGTTCCTGGGGAACGTTGCGCCACCGCTCATTGTCGCGGGTGGAATCGGGATGGCGACAGGCGAAACGACGTTCCTGGTACAGATGGCACTGATCGTCGCCGGAATCGCGACGATCGTTCAGGTATCCCCGATCGGACCGGTGGGGGCTCGATTGCCGATCGTGATGGGGACGAGTTTTGCCTTCCTCGGGCCAATGATCGGGATAGGCAATTCCTTCGGCATCAGCGCGATTTTCGGTGCCGCTCTCGTTGCGTCGCCGGTCGAAATGATTGCCGGATTTTCACTCCAGCGGTTCAGGAAGTACTTCCCACCGCTAGTGACGGGCGTTGTGGTGATGCTAATCGGTTTGACATTGATCCCCACGGGAGTGGATTACGCTGCTGGGGGAGTTGGTGCAGCTGACTACGCTTCGTTTGCAAATCTCGGCCTTGCTGGCCTCGTTTTCCTGGTCACGATCCTCCTCAATCAGTTCTTCGAGGGTATCTGGCGTATTGCGTCTGTTTTTATCGGTATCGTGGTCGGGTACATTGTTGCGATTCCTATGGGCATGGTTGACTTCAGCACTATCGCGCAGGCAGGTTGGTTTACGGTGCCGATTCCACTAAAGTACGGGATCAGCTTCCATCCAAGCGCGATCGGGACAATTGCGTTCATGTATGTGATAACAAGTATGGAGACGATTGGTGACATTTCGGGCATCGTGGCTGCGACAAACCGCACCCCAACTCGGGAACAACTTCGCGGTGGCCTCTTAGCTGACGGAGTAATGAGTGCCTTCGCGGCGATTTTCAACGCAATGCCGAACACGTCTTTCTCGCAGAATGTCGGTCTTGTGAACTTTACGGGCGTGGCAAGCCGTTACGTGGCCGGCATTGCGGGAGTCATTCTGGTTATTCTGGGCTTCATCCCCAAAATCGGGGCCATTGTGTCCGCGATGCCTGACCCAGTATTGGGTGGTGGCGCGGTCATCTTATTCGCCATGATCTTCGGTTCGGGATTCAAACTCATCAAACAGAACGTCGAATTCAACCACCGGAACAACACGATTCTCTCAATCGCCATTGCGTTAGGATTGATGGTCCAGATGCGACCGGATATTTTACAGAACTTGCCGGCTACGTGGCAGAACTTCTTTGGTTCGGCCCTGATTGTTGGTGGGTTTGCTGCCCTCCTGCTCAATATCTTCGTCCCTGGCGGGGGCGTGGGGACCGGAAGAACCGAATTGAGTGACGGGTTGGACGAGGAGACGGCCTCCGGTCTGGATATGGATTTCGACCAAGCTAGCGATTAACTGATTGTTCATTTTCGGCTCGTTTTGTGGTGACAGGTTGGATTAGTCCCAAAGTGAGCACGAAAACTGAGACGAAACGGAGACCGAATAATTGACCGTGTTTTGATATTATAGCCGCATTCAGTATGCCACATCCACCACTACTTTTACTACCTGTGACCTTGTACTGCATGTAATGCCCACGATTCGCGTCCGAGATTGGACGAAGGCGCGGCTAGATGAAATCCGGGAAAGGCAGAACCACTCTTCGCACGATTCTGTCGTCAAGACGTTGTTAAAGGACCATGAGCTAGCAGCGGCACGAGAACAGGCTGAAACGAGTTTAAACGGGACAAAACAGGAATACGAAGCTCCGAGGGACGATACTGAATATGCGGTTCAGGGGATGAAAGTTCTTGAGGAACTGGAAACCCCCAAGGACAATGTAGGCTTTTTGTGGTGTCCGAATTGCAATTCCGAAGTCGCCCACTTTACCTTTACCGAACCGAGTTCTTTCGACGACTTCGAGACATCGTGTCCGCAGTGTTTCAACGGACTCGACCAACATGCCCTGGTCTCCC
>JAGXLJ010000086.1 GCA_018334775.1 Halodesulfurarchaeum sp. | reverse complement strand
GGTCAATGTCACACGCTCCCTCCCCCTTCATGACACAGAACACGTCGGTACTCGGTCGGTGTCCGGAGTGTGGAGAGGATATCTCCAGGGCGTGGCTCCTTATTGAGTACGAGAAAGCCGACGGAACGACCGGCATCTGGGCGGAGTGTCCGGCGTGTGGAGATGTCGTCAGCCCGGAGTGATGAGCGAGGCTCAGAGCTCAACGGACGCAGGGCAAGTGGACGCGTCGTCCTCCGTCACACAGACGGCACCGGATGGCATGCTCGGCACACCCGCTCGTCGGATAGGGGGTGCTTCCAAGTGTGGTCTACGTCTTCTCCGCAATGGTCACACTTTGGCATAGAGTAACATGGTCTGTAGTACGTAATCAATCGTTCTCCCCTCGGCCCAGTGCTACCGAGATCAGCAATTCGCCCGCCGGCCGGTTGCATGTCTACACCTGGGTCTGCTTGACCGACCGACGAGAACGGCACGAGCGTGTAGGCAGCGCGTCTCAGATAACTAGTCGGAACACATTATTATTCTTTGTTATTTATCGAGCAAGATTTATCGTTATGCGTGTGTCAGACACACTCACTGGTGAGCACAGATGGGGATTCTCGACACGGTGGTCGGCCGATTCAAGACAGAGGCACCCGACCGACCCTACGAGTGTCTGCAGTGCGGTGTACACCTCGAGGTCGAGTACTATATGTGCCCGAACTGTGGAAGCTTCTCGATCGACCGTCGCTCGGTAGCCCTGTAGCCGCGAGAGCGGAAGCCCAAGACGCGATCGGTTCAGGCGTGGCCGCACCCGACGGAGCTGCGATCCCGACTAGAGGAGGACGGACACGCCCTGTATCTCCTGTATCGTCGCGTATGGCTCGTGCGCAGCCGCCGTCGTCCCGTCGTACTCGATGTAGCCCGTACACCACACACAGACGCTGAACGAGAGCGGGTGCCCGTGTGAATCGTACGCCGTCTGGAACACCGGCGTGTCATGGTCACAGTGCGGACACGTCGCGATGATCGCGCCCCGCGCTCGCATTTCCTTCCCTCTGCCGCGATTGAGTTTGTACCACCGAACGACCGTGTGGAGGATTCCCATGCCGTCAGTAGATAGTTCGCGGACGCGGGTCGTAGTTCTTTGCCACGCGTGCTCAGCTTCGCATATTCAAGTGGAGCCACGATGTAGACGGTGTCAACGGCTGATGCTGCCGATCACGAACTTCCGGGGCGTATAAACGTGCGAAGGTGAGTTCTGTGAGATTGTTATTTCGATTCGGGTCAACTGTCGTCGGTTTCGGCGACCCCCGTGAGTTCGTCGGTTCGAAGACGGACGAGCGTGAACAGCGCTTCCGACGGTGCCTTGAAGACGTGGTAGAACGGAATCTCGAGTTCACGATCGGCATCGCTGATCGACCCGTCGGGTGGAGTCACCCGGTCCAGGTTCTCGACGGTGTTGCGGTGCTTGAGTCTACCGCGCGCAACGACGCTTTTCCACCCCGCTTTCGTCTCGGCAGCGACGACGAACGTCCCGCGCTCGGTGGTCTCGATATACTCCCGCTTGCGACTTCCCGGACCGTAGCTGAGTCGAAAGTAGAAATCCTCACTCTCCGGTGCAAAGGTAAACGAGACCGGAATAGCGTAGGATTTGTTCTCCTTCGCCAGCGAGAGGGTCCCCGTCGATCGGGTTTCGAGGAACGCCTCAATCGCCGCTTGGTCGAGAGCAGTGGCGGTCGGTCCTGTCATACAGATACACCTCTACGGGGTAACATAAACTCACTGTGGGTTCGAGTCGATATCCCGAACGGCGGTTTCGGCCGCGATTTTGCCGAAGACCGCCGCGTTGGTCAACCCCGTCCCGCCGGGGTAGTTGTTGTAGAAGAGCCCGCCGGTGCTGTTACCGGCGGCGTACAGACGGGGGATAGGCTCGTCGCGGGTGTCGAGCACTTCGGCATCGGAAGTGATCGCGACGCCGCCGAAACCGAAGGTCATCCCGCCGGTTACCGGGAACCCGGTGTAGGGGGGGTCATCGAGCGGGAGTGCCCAGTTCGACTTCTCGGGGTCGATCCCGGTGGCTTCGTTCCCGTCGAGGACGTCTGGGTCGTACTCGTCGGGGGCACAGGCCGCGTTGTACGTCTCGATGGTCTCGACGGTCGTGTCGACGTTCTCGATACCCAGCCGCTGTGCGAGCGACCGGATCGAGTCGCCGGTGATCGGTCTGGACGGCCCCATATGCGCGACGTCGTCGACAACCGTGTCGTCGACGATGATGAACGCCTCGTGGTAGGGTTGCTCGAAGATACGTCGGCCGAACTTGGCGTACGTCTGTGCCCGAGAGTCCTCGCCCTCGTCGACGAACCGCTCCCCATCGTGGTTGATGATAACGCCGTACTGGTAGCCGTCGATACGGGTGATCCCGCCCTCGACGTCGGGGGAGCCGGTATCGATAATAGCCATGTGGGCGTCGCCCCATTCGCCGTCGGTTTTCGCACCGACGTCGATCGTCGCATCGATCGCCTCACCCGTGTTGTACCGGCTCCCCCGGACTTTCATGTTGCCGTAGCCCGGGCCGTAGTAGCGCGTCCGCTTCTCCTTGCTAGAGCCGTAGTCGCCCGCGGCGAGGATGACCGCGTCGCCGGTGAAACGGGTCAGTTTGCCGTCGACACGAGCCTCGACGCCCGTGACGACGCCCGAGTCGTCCCGGATGACGTCCCGTGCTTCCGTCCTGTAGTGTATGGTCGCGTCCCTATCGTCGAGAATTCCGATCAGGTCGTCAACGAAGTCCTCGCCGTGGAGCCACACGCGGCCGGCCGTGTACCCGGCGTGAGGCGCCTGGTACTCCCAGTCGATACTGTGGCCGGTCAGCCACTCGAACGTCTCCGCGGAGTCGTTGGCGACGCGTTCGGTCTGATCCTCGTCGGCTCGATAGTTCGTCACCGCCATGATGTCCGAGTAGAAGTCCGACGACGAGTAGTCCTCCACGTTGAATTCGACATCGAGATCGATGTCCGCGGTGGGGATCCGGAACGACTCGGTGAATCGGGTGTGGCCGCCGCGGTGCTCCTTCGGGGACTTCTCGAGAACACGGACCGATGTCCCCAACTCGGTGGCACGGAGTGCGGCCGCGAGTCCGGCCATTCCACAGCCAACGATCACGATCCCCGATGTTTTTTCATCCATCGTTGTAGTAGTAGGCGCGGCTCCTGTGTCGACTCTCCGAAAGGGTCGTTCCATCGGGTGCCGGCCCGACACTCGCGACGCTGTTACGCCTTCGAATGTCCGACTGCTTGAGCACCTCTGCAAGCCCCATCGAGGACGAGGGGCCCCCTGCCGTCGGCGGCGAGGGGATCACTCTGTGTCCTCCCGAACCTCGATGCCGCGTATCTCATCGGGTTCGAGTCGCCAGCCTTGTAGCGCCGAGACCGGTTCGGCGCGCTCGTAGTCCGAGGAGAACCAGGCGTTCTCTTCGAGTGCGTCCAGTAGCACCGCCCAGTCGCGGCCACGCTCGGTCCCCTGGTCGGGTCTGTAATCCACTTCCGGTTCTAACCCTTCGCCACCCAGGTCATCCCGACGCTCAACCGCCCGAACGGGACCGGTCACGGCGACGGACCGCCAGTCGAACTTGGCTCGTACGTCGAGTACGAGGAGGCGCGCCGTCGCCCCGTCTCGAACGAATTCGAACTTCGTGTTCGGCGGATCGGCCCTGAGGAACGCAAAGTACACCTCCTCGCCGGTGTATCCGAACGAGACAGGGATGCTGTAGGGTTCGTCGCCTTTGGCCAGCGAGAGAACCCCCCATCCGGCCGAATCCAGCAGGTCGTCTACCTCCTCCTCGGCTATGGGAGTTCCCATCCACTGCCCGTACGGTTCCGTCGTCATGCCACACGGTAGTACAGTACAAGGTTTTAATTTCCGCTCTCGTTCCCAGCAGATGAGAAGGAACGTGGCGCCGACCGCTTCTCGACTACTGATTCGAACGATCGTAGTCTTTTACTGGTCATTGCCGATCCGGTCAGGACGTTCGCCAGTAGATCGTTACGACCGTCCGCATGACCGTTGGGTCAAGAACAGCCGTGACATGGATGGTCGGATACGCAAGGACGACATCGTCACCGTCGCTGTCGACACCGAGCCGAATACCGGGTTCCTCGGAGCCACGACGGTCGGCCCGGACGACGGGGTCGTAGCCGACGAGCACGTGCAGAGCGGAATCGCCCGCATCTACGCCGCGGGCGATGTCGCCCGGGCCTTCGACTGGATCCCGACCGATCGGAGCAGAAACAGGCCCTGTGACAGCGAGTGACTGCCCCTCGCGTGGATCACACATGGGCGAACAGCCGTCGCCGATGATGATCGGCCTCGTCTCCCGGCTGCATCTCGGCCACGTGGCGTGTCTGGTACCGATCAGCAGCGGCATCGGACCGATCGGTATCATTATTCTCCGGCTATCGGTATCTCACATATGTCCGACGAGTTCGAGACACCGGTCACAGACGCGATGACCACCCCGGTCAAGACCGTCGATGCTGGGACGACCGCATCCGAGGTAGCTGGGATCATGCTCGAGGAGGGGATCGGGTCAGTTCTCATCCGAGACCCGTCGGGGATCGTCACGAAGACCGATCTCGTGGCGGGCATCCACGGGGGCGGCGACCTCGACGAGACGCCGGTTTCGGCGCTCATGTCATCGCCGGTGCTCACCGTCGACTCCGACGATGACGTCCAGGAAGTCATCGATCGGATGGAAGAACACGGCATCAAGCGTCTGGTTGTCGACTCCGAGGGTGGGATCGTCGGCATCGTGACTGTGACCGACCTCGCCGAGACGTTCGCCATCGACTTGGACACCATCATCGGGACCTTCGCCTGACCGACCCCACCACCTCGGTCGCTCCATCGGAGGGGTGTCGCGGGGATCCCTCGGCCGAGCGTGACCTCGGGTCCCGCGTTGCTGTACCGTCGAACAGAACGGTTGATACTCTCGGCCGGGGATATACGCCACCGGTCGAATCTATCAAAGCCTCTGTCCGACGGTATACCGGACGAACGCCGAATACCCCGGGACCATCGTCTCGAGGGCGGGTGGGGGGTACTCCGGTCGACCATCTCGAAGGCCTCCGAATGTACCGAGGATCGCACACGCAGAAGGAACCAGGGAACGGCGGCGACAATCCGCGATAATCTGTATCCAGCCACCCACAATACCGCTGCTAACACGAGACTTCCGACGACGACGGCAGCGTGATCTTTGCCGCGGTTGAATGGATCGACGGTCATATTCATCGCCATCGTTCCCAATCGACAAATACGTCACCGTACGAGAGTGCAGAGACGGACGACTGCGGTCAAATTGGGAGTGAGGAGATCAACCGTTTAGCCTCGACCGTCATTACGGCACTGGCAACCGGAAACGGTGCGACTTCCAAATAATCACTAATTGTGAGGCCTTCAACAGAGCCAAGCTAGCGAAAAGCCCTCGAAGTAGAGGAAGAATCCCGCTGCACGCTGTTGATTCTGACCCCATCAATCCGCGTTCGGCGGATGCTTCAGCAACTTGTGTCGCTTGGAGCTTTGGCGTTTCGGTGCGAACCGCTCGACGGCATCGGTCAGTGGGATCTCAAGACCGTCTGAGAACGAGCTCCTTGTCCAGAGTATCTACCATAGCGGTCCGAACGTGGGGTGGTCTCGACCGCATCCGGTGCCGTGGTTACGGATTCATGACTTCAGGTCGGTCGTTCAAGCTTCGATGTACCGGCTGAGAACTCCCCCCTTTCGTGCGTTCTTCCGTGCGTAGATGACGTACCAGACGACGCCAAACACGACGAACAGCATACTTAAAAGAATTTCAACCGGAGCCATAAACGCAACCAGACCGAACGAGAAGATCGCACCGAGTATGGGAATGACCGGGTACAGGGGGGCTTCGAAATCGGGATCGTACCCTTCGGCATCTGTTTCCCGA
>JAGXLJ010000085.1 GCA_018334775.1 Halodesulfurarchaeum sp. | reverse complement strand
GACGGGTGGAGCGAGACGACCCCTACAGAGCGTGGTTCGATTCTCTTCGACTGGGCGGACGAACTCGCCGAACACGTCGACGAGGTGGCGCTGCTCGAAACGATCGACACGGGGAAGCCACTCTCGGACGCGAAAGGGGAGGTAAAGGGGGCAATCGACACCCTCGAGTATTATGCCTCGATCGCCCGAGACCAGTGGGGCAAGCAGATCCAGGCCAGGGACGACGTCCACCTCTATACCCGGTATGAGCCCCACGGCGTCGTCGGCCAGATCGTTCCCTGGAACTTCCCGACCTGGGGGGCGGCCTGGAAGTTCGGCCCGGCCCTCGCGGCCGGGAACGCTTCGATCCTGAAACCTTCCGCTGACAGTCCGCTCTCTGCGATTTACATGGCGGAACTCGCGTCCGGGATCGTCCCGGACGGGGTCGTTTCGGTCCTTCCGGGCTCGGGCTCAGAAGTCGGCGATCCGCTCGTCTCCCACGAGGACGTGCGGAAGCTCTCCTTTACGGGAAGTACGGAGGTGGGCTCACATGTGATGCACAGCGCAGCGGACACGATCACACCAGTGACCCTCGAACTCGGCGGCAAGTCGCCCTTCATCGTCTTTCCGGACGCGGACCTCGACAAAGTCGTCCCCGCCGTCGGTGCGGGCATCTTCTATGCGACAGGGGAGATCTGTGATGCCTTCTCGCGTGCGCTCGTCCACGAGGACGTCCTCGAGGAGTTCACCGAGCGCTTCGTGGCCCACGCTGAGTCGTACGTCCTCGGTGACCCACTCGACGAGGAAACGACGATGGGGCCGCTGACCTCCGAATCGCAGTTCGAGACGGTCACGGAGTACATGGATATCGGCCGCGAGGAGGCCACGCTCCTGACAGGTGGTTCGATGCCGGAGGATCCGGCACTAAGTGATGGGTGGTACGTCGAGCCCACCGTTTTCGGCAACGTGGAAAACGACATGCAGATCGCTCAGGAGGAGATCTTCGGCCCGGTTCAGACGATCATCCCGTTTTCCACCTACGAGGAGGCGATCGAACTCGCTAACGACGTCGATTACGGGCTCGCGGCGGGGATCGGTTCCGAGTCCACCTCCATCGTCCACAATGCTGCCGCGGACATCGACGCCGGATTGGTCTATGTCAATGAGTACGGCCCCATAATCCCGGAGGCCCCCTACGGGGGCTTCAAGGACTCCGGCATCGGGAAGGACCTCGGCCGGGACGCTCTCGATCATTACCGGCGGAAGAAGTCCGTTTACGTGAACCTCGACGAACCGAGCCTATAACCGAGTTCCTCGGAGCCGGTCGGAGACACTCCGTTTCCGTGTTTCTTGGTACCACTCAACACTAATTATAAGTAAAAGGGGCCAATACATTTTTTTTGCATGTCAGGAGATGAAAGTCTGTTCGTCAGAGAAGCTACCGGACTGGTCAGAGAATGGTCTTCCTACGACGCGTGGATATACGCCTTCCTCTCGGTCAATATCGTCACCCTTGGCTTCTACATCTGGACGTTCAACTCCTTCATTCCCGCCGCAAGTCCCATCTTCGCCACGATTATCGCCATCGTCGTGCTCACGCTGCAAAACGTCATTTTCGCGACGCTGATCGCCGCCATGCCTCGCGTCGGTGGCGACTATGTGTGGCAGAGTCGGTTACTTGGTGGATTCTGGGGCATGTTCCTCTCCTGGCCAGGGTGGGTCTTCGCCCTGTGGTTATGGGTTCCGATTTACGGCTCGATCCTTTCATGGCTCGTCTTCGGGCCGATATCCGCACTCTTCGGCTATCCGGAGATTGCGGCGTTCTGGAACTCGAGTATGGGACTGTTCGTCTCCTCGCTGGTCGTCGTCGCTTTCGTCTTCATCTACGTGAGTCTCGGGATGAAGTGGTATGCCCGAATCCAACAGGCGCTTTTCTACCTCGGCGTCGCCGGCATGGTCCTGTTCGTCGGCGGCCTGCTGACGACCAGCCCGTCGGGGTTCCAGACGGCCTTCGACGCGCACATGGCCCAGTGGGGAATCGACACCACCTACCAGGGCGTCCTGAGCGGCGTCGAAGTGAGCTTCGCTCCGCTCGTGAGCTTCGACTTCGGCCCCGCTTACCAGCTGTTCCCGATGCTACTGTTCTGGATCATGTGGACCGTGTGGGGGGCCACGCTGTTCGGCGAGGTGCGTGAGGCCGGCGAGTTCAAGAAGATGTTCGGCGTTCTCGAGGCCGCCCTCATCGCGGCGGGCGTGTTCGCGATGATCCTCTGGCCGCTCTTCGACGCCGCGATGGGGTATGAGTTCTACCAGTCGCTCAATTACCTCCACTTCGTCGGGTCCGGGGAACTGCAGTGGCTCTCCTCGCCCACGACCCTCGCGGCAATCGCCATGGGTGGTGGCCCGCTGGCGAAGTTGATGGCGATCCTGATGGCCGGGTGGTTCTTCGCCTGGTCGGGGACAGTGTTCCTCTCCTCCACCCGGGTGATCTTCGCGACCGCCTTCGACCGTGCGATCCCGGAGGCCTTCGCCGCGGTGAAAGGCAAGTACAACGCCCCAATCAACGCCATCCTGATGATGGCAATTCCCTCGTTAATCCTCACCGTGATTTACTTCTTCGTTCCGGGATTCCAGACGCTCACCCTGGATGCGACCTTCCTGATCGCGATAACCTACTTCGGGACCACCGTCGCCGGCCTCCTGTTGCCCTACCGTCGCCCGGACCTGTTCTCGAACACCTGGATCTCGCGGTACGAGATCGCAGGCGTCCCACTGGTCACCATCACGGGCGTGGTATACGCGTTCCTGCTGCTGACGGTGTTCTACCTCTGGGCGACCAAGGACGTCTACGGGATCAACAACGTCCGGTCGGCCGGATTCATGGTGATCCTCTACATCCTCGCTGGGGTACTCTACTTCGGGATGAAGTGGTACCGGAAGAAAGAAGGTGTGGATCTGGACAAGATTCACTCCGAGATCCCGACGGACTGATTCCCGACCGTCCGTTCTGATTCGCGTTTTTATCGGGCCACAATACGCGGCGACCCGGATCGATAATCGGCTTCTCAGGAAAGTTCCGGTTTCCGGTACCACTGCTTCCGTTCCCCGATGAGCGAGCGCAGCTTCCACCGGAGGGTCTTTGGAACCGACTCGATGGCCGATTCGAGCGTCGCGAGCCGGTCCTCGATCGCCGCTTCGGCGACCGGCAGGTCGTTCTCGTGGAGGTACTCCCAGACCTTGCCGAGGTTGATCGAGAGTGTCTTGTACAGTCCCCAGTCGCTCCGGCAGAGGTCGGCGACGTAGTCGGCGTCGATCGTCCCACCGGTCCCACCGTGTTCGACGTCGTGGTCGTTGAGCAGGGCAATGATGTCCCGCATGTCCCGGTCGCTGATCTCCGCGATCTGGAGTTTCGAGAGCAGGAGATCCTCGATCGGGACGGTGTCGTGATCGGTGTCGAGTCGGTTTTTCAAGCTCCACTCGTGGGAAAACCTGAATTTATCGAGGATGAAGTCGGCCTTGCGTTCGTTTTCGGGATCCACGAACTCGAGACGGGAAGGCCGCATCGTGTTGAAACGCTCGTTCGCCTCGTAGCCCATTTCGACCATGAAATCTTCAACTTCGGACTCCTCGGCGCGATGGCCGACGAAGTCGACATCGCGATACTCCCGCTTGAACGGCTCCACCTGGACGGTCTCCGAGCGATCGTGGATGGCAGTTCCCCCGATCTTCTTGACGGTGAGATCCCGTTCGACCGCTGCTTCGACGATTCGGTTCCCCTCCGCGACCGGATCGGCAAGTGGGTTTTCGGCTGTCATGTGTCGGGGTGTCGGCCTGACCGTGGCATGTTACTCCGTAACCCGTGCTAGCATGTAAAGCTATCCTCGGACCAGCCCGACGACGTCCACCTCGGGTCGGAGGTCGATGATCGCACCCTGGAGGGACCCTTCCGAATAGACGCTCCCTGGATTGACGGCGATCGTGTCCACGATCCTGGTCTGGCCCCGCGATTCGTGGATGTGTCCGTGAAGCGAGAGTGGTGGTTGGTAGGTTTCGATTGCCTCCCGTACCGCCGTACTTCCGACCGGTTCGGTAGACTGCGCCCCGAATTTCGGCTTGAGGTTCTCGTCAAGCTCGGGGGCGTCGTCGAGCTGGGAATCATACGGCGGGGCGTGGAAGTTGAAGATGGCCCGATCCATGTCGTCGATCTTGTCGATGACCGCCTCAAGCCGATCGGCGAGTTCCGATTCGGACTCCTCGCGGTCGGTATCCCACGGCGTCGGGTTCGTCCAGCCGGTACTGGCCATCTCGTAGCCGTCACCGATCTCGACGACTTCTCCTTCGACGAGACCGATAAGATCGGACTCCTCCCAGACCTGATCGACGTGGAAGGGATCGTCATTACCCGGAGAGACATACACGGGAAAGTCCCGGGGCAACCGCTCCTCGGCAAGAGCCCGCCACTTCTCCGCTCGCTCGACCATCTTCTCCTCGAAGATCTCGTCCTGGCGTTCCTGTGAATCCGAGGCCTGCTCGAGTTCCTGGTATTCGGCCTGGGTCAACACGTACGAATAGTACCCGGCGTTCTCCATCGACTCTTTTGCGTCTTCGAGTTCGTCACGCTCGATGACCTGTTCCTGTCCGCCGCGGTTGAAGCGGTAGGTCCCGTTCTCCCGGATGATCGGCATGATCGCCTTGCCGGTCGTGTCCCCGCCGAGCACGAGCACATCGGCGCTGTAGTATTCCGCGGCGTTGATGAATTTCCGCCAGCAAACAGTCGAGCCGTGGACGTCCGTGGCGAAAAACAGCCTGGTCACGCCCTCGTCTTTGTCCATGCCACCCTCCTCGAGGTCCTTCTGTTCCTGATTCAGCCAGTCTTTGAGGTTGTTAAGCAGACCCATCGGTATCACACCACAACATAGCATGCACCTCGATTGTTATTAACCTCCCGTCCGCCGGGCGCAATTCGTCGATTGGTCGGGGAAATCCTCACTCCACCAGTGCCGCCTCGATCACCTCGAGTGGGTGGCAAACGTCGTCGCCAGTCCCGTGTTCCATCTGTGAGGCACAGGTCGGACATTCGGTGAGACCCGTTTCCCCGTCAACCCGATCCATGTGCTCGAACATCTCCCTCCCGATGGCCATCGAGGTGTCGTAGTGCTCGTCCTTCCAGCCGTAGGTTCCCGAGATACCCGAACAGGAATCACCCACGTCCGCCGCGTCGGCGCCGTCCAGCGGGGCGAACAGTTCCACGGGCTGGCCGTCGAGTCCCTGGTCCCGCGCGTGACAGGGGGCGTGGTAGGCGAGGGTCCCGAATTCGTCCTCGTCGACCGACGCGGCCCCCAGTTCCGCGGCGATGTCGGTCTTCGCCCGAAGGAACTCCATCGCCTCCCACGTATGGCCAGCGAGCGTGTCGATTCCAGACAGTTCGAACAGCTCGGGATACTCCTGTCGCAACGCCATCGAACAGGAGGTACAGCTCGTGATAATGCTGTAGCCCGCCTCGATGGCGGTTCCGAGGGAGTCCACGTTCACCTCGGCATGCCGGCGGGCGTCCGCAAGCATCCCGTTGGCGAACATCGGGGTCCCCGAACATCGCTGCTCCGGAACGATGACCTCGTACCCGAAGTGCTCGAAGACCCGCACCATCGCTTTGCCAACCTCCGGCGTATTGTAGTTGGCATAGCAGCCGTGGAAGTATGCGACTTTCAGGTCCGCGTCCAGATCGTGCCCCAGCCGTTCGCGATGTTCGCGGGCTCGGGCTCTCGATTCAGCAGGACCGCCGCGGCCGTCCCACCACTCTCTGAAGGTCTCGGTCACGAATTCGGGAAACTCCCGCTCGGCCGTGACACCCAGCGTTCGGTCAAGGAGCCACCGAACCGGACCGGATCCCATGACGGCGTTTGCCAGCCGTGGCAGCTTGCTGGCCAGCCAAGCGGAGGTTCGATAGTTCGCGAGCAGTCGATCTCTTCCTCC
>JAGXLJ010000084.1 GCA_018334775.1 Halodesulfurarchaeum sp. | reverse complement strand
TCCCGCTAACTCATCGAGTGATTTCGCTCGTGTCAGAACGGTTTTGCCTTCGAAATTGCCAGCAGTAGTCACACCAAATCGTTCGTTGAAAATGGTAGCGAGTCGCTCAGGATCGAGAGATTTGTTTGGACCATCCTTTGCAACCATCGCATCTGACACCGTTTCAGGAGTCCAGGTATAATAGGCCCCCTCTAGCTCACTTTGTTTTGACTCTGTTGAGTCAGGTGGTGGACTCCGTGCGTCAAGTGTACTGAAGTATCCCCCGTCGGGATGAGCCATTTCTTGATCCAGAAACGAATACGTTTTTTCAGCAATCTTCGCATAGCGTTGGTTTCCAGTCAATTGAAAGCCAGCAAGCAGAGCCCGGGGAATTTCAGCATTGTCGTACAACATTTTCTCGAAATGGGGGACGGTCCACGTCTGATCGACACAATAACGGTGAAAACCGCCACCGAGCTGATCGTGAAGTCCGCCGGTTATCATTGCGTCAAGAGATTCAGTCAGCACGGCCTGGGAGGTGGGTTTCGTGGACCTGTCCGCCAAACGGGCAAGAACAAGCAGTCGGCCAACCTGTGGGAACTTTTGGTCCCGTCCAAAACCGCCGTGTTTCCGATCAGCCTGTTGAAAGATGGCTTCCCCAGCGTTTTTGAGAACACCCGCTTGTAACGGGTTTTCAGATGGGTTGGGCCCTTGTGACGGTGCCTGGGCTGGTTGTGGGACAGATTCGAGTTCTGATTTCGTTGCGGTGAGCCACTCCTCAGCCCTAGTCTCAAGTTCTGTCCGGTTCGTATCCCAGGTTTCGGTAATGTTCTGAAGGATGTCTCCAAAACCAGGCCGCCCGTGTTTTCGTTCCGGTGGGAAATACGTCCCAACGTAAAACGGGCGTTTGTCGGGCGTGAGCCAAACTGAAAGGGGCCATCCACAGCCCCCTTTTGTTACCAACCTGCACACGGTCATGTAGATGCTATCGATGTCCGGACGTTCCTCCCGATCAACTTTGATCGGAACGAAATTCTCGTTCAATTGCTCCGCGATAGACGGATTCGAGAAGGACTCTTCGGCCATAACATGACACCAGTGACAGGACGAATAGCCGACACTGAGGAAAATCGGGACATCGCGTTCTTTGGCTGTCTCGAGTGCAGACTCATCCCAGGGTTGCCAATGGACCGGGTTGTCCGCATGTTGCACCAGATATGGACTCGCCGCCGATTCGAGTCGGTTGCGATCCGTTGGCATCGTCATAGATGCTTGTTGAGTAGCGACCGATGAAATGGCTCGTATGCCTGCGGATTTCGCTCCTTTCGACCGTTAGAGGGGGCCACGCTGAAAGTTCGTCGGAGTTGTTACCCATCTTCGTTCGTGTCCTCCGTTTTGAGTCGGCGTAGAAACCGGTCGAGAACCAATACTGTCGCCGCCGAGTGTAGATGTCGGTTCTGGTTCCCACATTGGGCGTCCATGATGCATGCTGGGCACCCATTCGTGCCCGTACAATCACATGCTGCCACTCGCTCTTTGGTTCGTTGCACGATGGTTTCGGCATGTTCGTAGATCCGCTTGCTAAATCCGAGTCCACCGTCCACAGCATCGTGTATGAACCAGGTTGGCACTCCTGTCTCAGGATGTCGCGGCGTACTCAGTCCTCCAAGATCGGATTTATCCATACGAAGTTCGAGCGGTGCAAGTTTGATCATCCCATGCTCCGCCCCGTGAAGCCCGCCACCGAAAACGTCCATCAACTCGTTTTCGGTCACTCGTTCCGTTTCGGAGTCCACGAACTGGGACAGCACATCGTTTTGAAGCGATGGTGGTGTTTCGACCCAGACAATATCGGTGTGCAACTCGATTGGGTCCAAGCCCGTTGGTTGAAGTGACGTCTCCAACTCGTCGTCACCAAGTGTCTCTCGGCGATAGTGTGTGTAATGAATCTCGACTGTGCCAGTCCCCCACGAAAGCCGGTAGCCTCCGCCTAACTCTCTGGTGGCTTCGGCGTCGACGTTCCGGACGGTCTTTTCCGATATCGTTTTCGTGTATTCGTTCGTCGCAACCTGTCTGACCGTGATATGCGGATTTGGAACTGCCTCCTTGAACTCCAACACTTCGTATTGAACCCCATTGTTCAGGAACAAGGCTCCTTCGTGGTGATCCCGGTAGGCGCGTTCCTTGTCGAGTGGCGCCATATCGATGTCACAATCCCGGCACCGGACCTCGAATTGAACGTCTGCTGTTCCATACATCGAGACGTCGGCTTGGGGTCGGGGCGATCCCGTATATCGAACACTACGGGGGAGATCTCCCTCCAATTTTCCGGCATCCCGCCACATATCGACAGCGCTGTCAAGTCTGGTTCCGTCGAACCATTTTCGGTCGGATTTGGTCAGGGGATGCTCCTGAGCAGCACATTTGATATGGTCGGCGTACACCGGATTGTTCTCGAGTCTGATGACCGCCTCCTCAATAGGTTCACCGAGCACGTACTCCGGATTATCGAGAATGTATTGGTCTAATGCGTCACGTCTGGCTAAGAACACGGAAAGTGCATCCCGGGTTTCGCGTCCTGAGCGGCCAACCTGCTGCCAGAACGATTGCCGTGTCCCCGGGTATCCCATCAGAACTGTCGCGTCAATCGATCCGATGTCGATGCCCAGTTCGAGAGCGTTCGTCGAGGTGACGCCATCCAAATGCCCTGATTTGAATTGATATTCCGTGTCCCTACGAGTCGCCTTTCCGAGGCCAGCGTGATAGGGCTCGAACCTGATTGTTCCCGTTTTTGGATGTCGATCCGCCGCCTCAGCGGCGTATTTCGCGCCCAGTTCGGCGTTCTTCCGGCTTCTCGTGAAGAGCAAAGTTTGGCGGTCGTTCAATCCGAGGTGGGCCAACATTGTGCCGGCTTCTCGGACTGGATTTGGTTCGGCCTGTTTCACCGCATCATAATCACGGACTGAGTTGAGTTCCGAATCGTCAAATGGAAGTTTCCAAAACGCGATTTCCCGACGGCCCCGGGGGGAGCCGTCCTTGTTCACGACCTGAAAGTCACTCCCTGTCAAACGTGTTGAATGCTCGGCCGGATTTCCGATGGTGGCCGAGGTCGTCACTAGTTGGGGATCGCTACCGTACTGATCGAGTACCCGACGGAGCCTTCGAATGGTCCAGGCTACGTGCATTCCATGAACGCCCGTGTACGTATGAGATTCATCGATCACGAGCAGTTCGCAGTTCGAGTAAAACGAATGCCATTGGGGATGGTATGCGAGATACATGTTCACACCTGCAAAATTCGTTATGATGACGTCTGCAGTCTCCCGAATCCGTTTTCGTCGCCCCGTGGGGGTGTCTCCATCGTACACCCGAACGTCGATTTCGAGCCCAAGTTCCCCAAAGAGATCGGTCAGTTCCGTTTGTTGGTCTCGTGAAAGCGCTTTGGTTGGGTACACAAGGAGTGCAGTGGCTTTGGGATGGTCGAGGTGATTTCTGGCGATTTGGAGTGCATAAACCAATGTTTTGCCGGAATCCGTCGAGGTCGTCAAACAGACGTTCCGATCAGTCGCGAGGCCATCAAGGGCTGCCGCCTGGTGAGAATACAATGCCCCTACTGAAGAAGTTATATCCGACGCCAGTTCCTCTCGCAGCACACTCGCTGGGGCCTCGGACTCTGCGGATTGCGCTTGGAGCCTTGTGACATGTCCCAACGTTCCGTCAGCGTTTGGGACTGTTCGATGTAATTCTTCGGTGGAGAGTACCGACGTATTTGATTGATCTCCGGTCATAATTTACCAATCGGAGAGTGCTCCCTGGGTAGTTGACTCCTCGATTGTGGCCCGTTCATCCGTCTCGGACCCGAATCGACTACTGTCTTCGAGAGCCCTATAAACGGATGCCAGGCGACGAACGTCACCCTCACAATATGACACAAACCGATCCCAGGCCAACTCGGACGCTGGTGATTGGTCGGCCATCCATTGGCTGTAGGCTCTCGCAACGGCCGCCCCTGTAAGATTGTTCTCCATCCCTTCAAAACCCAACGCGTCACTAACGTCTTTCAATTTGTTTGTACGCCCTGGCAAAATCGCGTTGTTCTCTGTAATAGCCCACTGGTAGGGGTCGAATGTATCGATTTCTTGCCAGCGGTTCAAGTAGGAGTGGGCATGTGTAATGAGTTGGTCCCGGAGTACCTGAAAATCGAAGTTTTGCCCGTTGTATGCTACGACAGGGCGTTTCGATCCATGTGATTGGTACCAGTCCAAAAAGTCGATAAGTGCACCACCTGGCTCGTCCGGGTCCCGCTGCAAAAACGAATGGTACGTCCCGTTCGTCGGGGATCCATCGAGCACTCCAATGAGCCAGACGATCCTCGGATCGAGACCGTCAGTCTCAATATCGATGTAAAGAGGATTGCGTCCCGGAAGTGGGTTAGCGGATTTGCGAATCACCCGGTCACCCACGACGGCCGTTGCACTCTGATGAATCTGTTCTGCGGTTGTTCTAGCGAGCCCGTCAATTTCAGCCAGGTTTGTAACAGGTCCGTTAGCGACAGCCGCTCTGGTTTCGAAACCGGCATTCCGCAGCATGTGGGCCCTCTGACTGCCGACGCCATCAAGGGCCTGCAATCCCAGCCTGTTTGGTGATAGCGTCCGCTGTAAAACTTTTCCGTCAGATCGACACCGCAATGAAACGAGATCCGTGCCGTTGACTCCCGCGTCCAAACCGCCTCCAATCACCATTAATTCGTCCCATTCACGCCTATATCCGGCCGGAAGGCGACTCGAAATGTGGACGTAGGAGCCTTCGAGACGATCTGGTTTGAGTGCAGCAACGTACTCCTCGCGGCCGACTAACGATGTAGTCAGTTTCGTTTTATCCACGTCAAGTTCCAAACGGTCGCTGAGGACAAACGTAGGACTCCCAGGATCGAGCGCTGTGGCTTCGAGTTCCTCGATCGATTTCAACTCAGTTAGGTCCGGTGCAAAGACGAAATCAACAGTATCGATTCGGCGGTGGCCACGCAACGGGTGTGGGCCCGCAGCCTGGAACACACTCGTTCCAGACCCGACCAGTTGACTGAGCCGATGGGCCACAGAAGGGGCTGGCTCAGAACCCGAGACGATGACAATTTTGGGATCAAAATATTCGAACCAATCGATAAGTTCCGGTTCACTCGCCCGTCGAAGAAACGTGGGAGACCCAAACGCGATTGGGACAGCCGAGTGAGGATCCATTGCGGATTATCTGTCGTTTGGGCTATCGCTATTTCAGTATACTGCCAGCAGAGTGTAACTGAAACTCGATCATTCCAGCGCTTTCGCTCCGGAAGTTGAGATCGAAAGAACGGAGTTAGTCCAAACGCCGTAAAGCGCGGACGAAACTCGGTTTAGTTACGAACGACGTTCGTCGCGCGCGGCCCTTTGGGGGCCTGTTCGATGTCGAAATCGACGTCCTGTCCTTCTTCGAGGTCCGGGCCGCCAACGTCCTCCATGTGGAAGAAAACGTCTTCGTCCGCGTCCTCAGTCGTAATGAATCCGTAGCCGCCAGTGTCGTTGAAGAAATCAACCTTACCGTTTGCCATTGCAAACAATGATAGGCCAGTCTGCCGGATAACCCTTCCGAGAGTCGTGGTACCACGACGGTTTGATTTGTCACCGTCAAAAAATGTCCTTGTGGGACCAAAACCAAATCCGAATTAATAGACGACAGAAAACAGTATTGACGGACGACCGGACCGTCCTATTCTTCGACTTAGTCGTCCTCTTCGTCACCGTCCGAACCCTTCTCGTCGATTTCGTCGTCCCCATCAGTCTCTTCGTTCTCCTCGTCGGTTTCTTCGTCCTCCTCCTCTGTCTCAACGGAATCGTCATATTCGAATTCGTATGCTAACTCCGCTTCTCCATATTCGGATTCGATCTCAATCTCCACCTCATCAGCATCTTTGGGGATCGTCACCGTAATTGTCCCGTCAGCCGACGTCTGACCAACCGTTTCGT
>JAGXLJ010000083.1 GCA_018334775.1 Halodesulfurarchaeum sp. | reverse complement strand
GGAACTCGGCGCGGTAGTCGCCGGGGAGGCTCCCGGGCGGACAACCGCCGATCAGATAACCGTCTTCGACAGCGGTGGAACCGGTATCGAAACGACCGCCGGGGCGTTCCTGCTCTACGAACGGGCCCGCGAAGCGGGCCTGGGCACCACTATCGAGTTCGCGCCGGCCAGTGAGGCCTTCCTGGAGTAGTCGCCACAAAGCCGGAAGGGGATGGCCGCTACCACTGGCATTTAGGCCCTTGGCCCCCAATTGTGGAATATGGCTACTGATCCGTTACGCGAGGCGCTTTCGTCGCTCCCGGACGCCGTCTTCGCAGATTTACTCGAATCGGAGGCAGCCTACCGATTGATCCTCGATGTGCCTGGAGTTGACGAGGAGGGTCTTTCAGTGGCGGCAACCGAAACTGCACTCAAAATCGAGGCCCAGCGGCAGAAGTCGGTCCCCGAGGGCTTCGAATATCACACCGATACTCGGTCGATGGTTCTCGAAGCGACCATTCCGATGCCACCTGATGCGAATCCCGCGGATGCAAGTGCCATGTTGGACCGAGGGGTCCTGACCCTCGATGTCCCCAGGGGAACGGGCGCTGGGCGATCGATTCCGATCGAGGGATAGTCATGGGGCGACTTCGCTCGTATTGGCGGTTCGTGGTAGTTGCGTACCACTTCCTGCCACTGTTGGTGATATGGCTCAGGGACCGGCGCCGGTTTCTCCTCTTTGGCAGTTCCCGGTCGATCGATTCGGGCCAACGTCGTGACCGTGCCCAACAACTCCTGGATTCGTTGCTCACGCTCGGACCGACATTCATCAAGTTCGGACAGATCCTTTCGACGAGGCCGGACGTCTTGCCGCCGGAGTATATCAGCGTCCTCAGCCAACTTCAGGATAAAGTTCCCCCGGCGCCCTGGTCCGAGGCCAGGCAAGTCCTCGAATCGGAACTCGGGCCGGTGGAGGAGCACTTTGCCGAATTCGATACCGATGCGATTAGCGGAGCGAGTCTGGGTCAGGTCTACCGGGGGAAAATTGACGGTCAGCCCGTCGCCGTGAAAGTCAGACGGCCCGGCATTGATGGGCTTGTCGAGGCGGACCTCACGGCGATCCATTGGGCGCTCCCGCTCCTCCTATATTTTGCCGACGAGGCCCGATCATTTTCGCTTCAAAACCTCGCGGACGAGTTCGGGAAGACGATCCGGGAGGAGATGGACTACGATCGCGAGCGGCGGATGTTACAGGAGATCCGGAGCAATTTCAGTGACGATTCACGGATGATCATGCCGGAAGCCATCGAGTCCCACTCCAGCAGCCGGGTTCTCACGATGGAATACGTTCCCGGGACCAAGATTACTGACGTCGAAGCCCTCGACGAGCAGGGCATCGATCGGAGTCAGGTCGCGGAAACCCTCACTCGAACGTATCTGGAGATGATTACTGACGATGGTGTCTACCACGCCGATCCCCATCCGGGGAATCTTGCGGTTCAGGAAGACGGCACGATCGTCTTTTATGACTTTGGCATGAGCGGCCGGGTCGAACCCTACATTCAAGACAAGATCGTCGATTTCTATCTCGCCGTTGCCAATCAGGACATCGACGAGATTCTCGACGTTCTCACCGCGATGGGAACACTGTCACCTGACGCCGACCGGCAGACGATGGCCGAAGTGATGGAACTGGCTATCCAAGACGCTCGCGGCGAGCAAATCGAGACCTATCGAGTGCAGGAGATCCTGGAGCAGGTCGAAGACACAATCTACGAGTTCCCCTTCAGACTCCCGGAGAACCTCGCGTTGGTGATGCGCCTGGCGACCATCGTGGAAGGGGTCTGTGTGACTCTGGATCGAGAATTCGACTTCATCGAGGTTGCCTCGGCGTATCTCACAGAGGAAGGGTACCGTGAGGACTCGGTCAGGAAGGTTCTCTCGGACACCCGCGACGATCTCGAGGCGGCCGCAAAGGCCTCTATCGACATTCCACCCAAACTCGAAAGCGCCCTCGACCGGGTCGAACGTGAGTCACTTACTGTCCAGGCGGAAGTCCAAGACAGTGACGACGTGATCGAACAGTTGACCAAACGACTCGTCCTCGGCATGCTCCTGGCTGCCGGGATTCCAACGACGGCTCTCCTATACGTCGAATCGGCGTTCCCCGCCGTTTGGGCGGGCGTGGGACTCACGCTCGGGGCAGGCATCTGGCTTGTCCGGAGTTTCACCCGGCGGGAGGGGATCCGGACCGCCCCCCAGATGACAGACCAGTACCTCGGCGAGCGCCAGGGGCACCGGCAGACAGGCGGCGATTCCGGGGAGAACTAAGTTCCCCCGCCCGAATTTCGGGTATGGACGTTCCGCCGTTCGAACTCGAACGCTTCTTCGCCGAATACGAACATGAGGCCGACATCATGCTCGCAGAGTCGGGAATTCGGAGCCTGGCGGCCGATCGCTTCGATCTCGACCCGGGTCGTCTCGGCTACGTTATTCCAACCAATGGGGACCCCGAATTGCGGGCCCGAATTGGGGAGCGATACGGTCGAAGCCGAGACGAGGTGCTTCTTACGGTGGGCACCCAGGAGGCCAATTACACGCTCTACCGGTCCCTGCTAAACCGGGACGATCACGCCGTCGTCGTGACCCCGACCTACCAGGCGTTGCATACAGTTCCCGAAACCATCGCCTCCGTGACTCGGGTTGACCTCGAACCGCCGGACTGGACACTCGACGTCGATGCGGTGGCCGATGCGGTCCGACCTGAGACCACCCTTATCGTCTTCAACAATCCCAATAATCCGACTGGGCGCTACCACGACCCCGAGACGGTCACGGCGCTTTACGACATCGCGGCGGACAACGACGCCTTCCTCCACGCAGACGAGGTCTACCGGCTCCTCGATCCGGATCCGAACCCACCGGTCGCGTCACTGGGCCCGCATGGAATCAGCACTGCCGGGCTCACGAAAGCGTACGGGCTTGCTGGCCTCCGGTTCGGGTGGTTGGCTGGGCCAGAACACGTCGTCGAAGCAGCCTGGGAGTGGAAAGACTACACCACCATCTCGCCCTCGAAGATCGGCCAGCACGTGGCCAAACAGGCCCTCGGCGAGCAGGAAGCAGGCATCCTTTCCGAAAACCAGACACTTGCAAAGCGGAACCGGGAGATCGTTCGATCGTTCCTCGAGGAACAGGGGCTTTCCTGGTACGATCCGGTCGGGGTCAACGGGTTCGTGGAAGTCCCACCTGGGTTTGTGGGTTCCGAGTCGTTCTGCCGGGCGTTCGTCGAGGAGCAATCCGTCGTGCTGGCTCCCGGTGCCGCGTTCGGGTTCGACGAGTACTTTCGGATCGGCTTCGGGCTTCCGACGACGGAGCTGAAGGACGGGTTGTCTCGGTTGCGCTCGTTTTTGAACTGAACCACAGACCGGACTATCCCATGGACCAGCGTGGCAATTCACGAACCCGATGAGAGTCAATCGAGTCCGTCCTCTCTCCTCGGCCGAGACAGCCTTGGGTTCAGTCGAGGTCGAAGCGATCGAGTTGCATCACCTTCGACCACGTCTCCACGAAGTCATGGACAAACTTCGCTTCCGCGTCATCGGCACCGTACACCTCAGCGATCGCACGGAGCCTGGCGTTCGCGCCGAAGACCAGATCCACACGTGACCCCTCCCACAGGACCTCGCCCGTGTCGCGATCCCGGCCCTCGAAGTGATTGTCGAGGTCATCGACCGCTTCCCACTCCGTCCCGTTGTCGAGCAGGTTCACGAAGAAATCGTTGGTTAACGTGCCCGGTCGGTCGGTGAAGACGCCCAGGTCGGACTGTTCGTAGTTCGCCTCGAGCGCCCGCATGCCGCCGACCAGCACCGTCATCTCCGGTGCCGAGAGCGAGAGAAGGTCTGCCCGGTCAATCAACATTTCCTCCGCCATCCGCTCAGCGTCCCCTCCGAGATAGTTCCGGAAGCCGTCCGCCGCCGGCTTGAGCGCCTCGAATGAGTCGACGTCGGTTTGCTCCTGGGAGGCATCCGTTCGGCCCGGTTCGAACGGCACGGTCACGTCGTACCCGGCGTCCGCTGCTGCCTGTTCGATTGCCGCGTTCCCAGCCAGGACGATGAGATCGGCAAGGGAAATCTTCGTTCCGTCGGACTGCGCGCTATTGAAATCCGCCTGAATATCTGCAAGCGTCTCCAGCACGGTTTCGAGCTGTGCCGGCTCGTTCACTTCCCAGCTCCGCTGCGGTTCGAGCCGGATTCGGGCCCCGTTTGCCCCGCCCCGCTTGTCGCTGTCGCGGAAGGTCGAGGCAGCGGCCCAGGCGGTCTTGACGAGTTCCGGAACGGAGAGATCCGACTCCAGAACGCTCGTCTTGAGTTCGGCGACGTCCTCGTCCCTGATCAACTCGTACTCGACATCCGGGACTGGATCCTGCCAGATCATCACCTCGTCCGGGACTTCGGGGCCGAGGAACCGCTCCGGTGGCCCCATGTCCCGATGAATCAACTTGTACCACGCCTTCGCGAAGGCCTCTTGGAACGCCGATGGGTCTTCCTGGAAGTGTTCGAGAACCTCCCGGTAGTCGGGATCCCGCTTCAGCGCGACGTCAGTCGTCAGCATCATCACGTCCTCCTTCTCAGACGGGTCAGCGACGCCCGGTGCGGCCTCGTCCAGTTCGCCGCTCTGTGTGGTCCACTGCCATGCACCCCCGGGCCCTTTCTCGGGCCACCATTGGTATTCAAGCAGATTGTCGATGTAGCTCATGTCCCACTGGGTCGGCGTGGTGTTCCAGGGCCCCTCGATACCACTCGAAATTGTGTCGGGGCCCTTGCCCTCGCCGTAGTCGTTCTCCCAGCCCATGTTCTGCTTCTCCATGGGTGCCGCCGCTGGCTCTGGACCCATGTGCTCGTCGGGGTCGTCGGCACCGTGGACCTTCCCGAAGGTGTGTCCGCCGGCGATCAGCGCGACCGTCTCCTCGTCGTTCATCGCCATTTGCCCGAACGATTCTCGAATGTTCCGGGCCGAAGCCTCCGTATCTGGCTCCCCATTCGGCCCCTCGGGGTTCACGTAAATGAGTCCCATCACGGTGTTGCCCAGCGGCCACTTGAGGCTCCCGTCCTCGTCGAAGCGCTCCTCGGCGCTCGCTTCCCACTCCTCTTCTGGCCCCCAGTCGACGGCCTCGTCTGGCTTGTGATCGTCTTCGCGTCCGCCGGCAAACCCGAACGTCTCGAATCCCATCGATTCGAGGGCGACATTTCCGGCCAGAACGATCAGGTCTCCCCACGATAGCGTGCGGCCGTATTTTTGCTTGACCGGCCAGAGGAGGCGTCGGGCCTTATCGAGGTTGACGTTGTCGGGCCAACTGTCGAGTGGCGGGAGGCGCTGTCGACCACCGGCCGCGCCTCCCCGGCCGTCGAAGGTCCGGTACGTGCCGGCGCTGTGCCACGCCATCCGGATGAAGAATGGCCCGTAGTGGCCGTAGTCAGCAGGCCACCACTCCTTCGAGTCCGTCATCACCGCTTCGATATCTGCTTTGACGCTCTCGTAGTCGAGTTTTTGGAACTCCTCGGCGTAGTCGAAATCCGCCCCATACGGATCGACGTCTTGTGTATTCTGGTCGAGTATCTCAACGCGCAACTGGTCCGGCCACCAGTCCTGGGTTAGGCCGTTCATCACCTGATCTAGGCAGCGTTCAGGTTTTAATAGTAGGCATTGGGGAAGTTTTATGACCCACCCTCGGACAACGACGGGTGAAATTCGGCGTTGTGGGCGTTCCTCCACGAGAGCGAGTTGCTGGACGAGGCCGTTCCAAACTGTTTATAGCCCGCAGGCCAAAATTCCGCGATATGCCGAAAGAGCAGAAAGAAGTGCGTGACCTCCAAGAAGGAAACTACGTCATGATGGACGATGTGCCCTGCAAAATCACGGCGTACAGTACGGCCAAGCCGGGCAAGCACGGGAGCGCAAAGGCTCGGGTCGAAGGTCGAGGCGTCTTTGATGATCGGAAACGCTCGTTCTCCCAACCGGTCGACCAGATTCT
>JAGXLJ010000082.1 GCA_018334775.1 Halodesulfurarchaeum sp. | reverse complement strand
GAGAGAGCGATCGGAACGTTCGGATCCATGCTCGGACTGTCATACCTGCTTGCCGTCATCCTGAACTGGGGGCTGCTCGGGGTGTACGTGGGACTCCTGTTGAGTTTCATCGTCTGGGCGATCATCGTCACTGGCGGGTTCCTCTGGGGGGACTGGGCCGAACTCGCTGCTGGGTTAATGGCTGAGCGATCCGAAGCACGTGTGTAAACTACCCTACCCTTACCGAAGCGAACGGCGATAGCTCGGAACGAAGTTCCGCGAACCATTCGAGCGGGCCTTCGGCCCGCGAGAAAAAGCCGTGAGCGAGTAGAGTGGGCTAGTTTACTCCTCGAACTGCTCGCGCAGGTCCTCGGGAAGCGACTCAACGATCTCGTCACCCGGGAACGATTGCAGGTTCTCCGGCGTGAGTTCCGCGTAATACCGGTGCTTCGTCGTGGCATCTTCCTTGGCCCAGTCACTCCCCATGTATGCGAGGATATCCGCATCAAGGGACAACAGCCGGCCGTCCATCCCACCGGTCGTCACATGGGCGGTCTCCACGCCGGCAAAGTAGTACGTCGTGCCTTCGAACTCGAAGGATTCGATGACGCTCAGTTCGATGTTTCCAACCGCGTCCGCGAGGAGTGGGACATCGATTTCCTTGCCGGGCACCGTCTCCAGGCCGAGGTGATCGATCTTGTCGATATCACGACCGCTCACCATGCCAGCGAGTGTGAGAGCGTCGACCAATTCGGTCGAGGGGGCTGCCATGACGAACTCCGGGTTCGCTTCGATGATGTCGTAGGTGTAGCTCTTCTGGTTCACGGCCAACATATACCGAAACGGATCGTAGCCGGCGACCATCCACCACGACGCAGTCATGATGTTCGAACCCGTTTCATCGCTGTTGCTCACGACGAGTGCTGGGACGTTAGGTTTGAAGAGCGTTGAGGAGTCGAACTCGCTGATCTCGTCGAAATGCGAAGGCCGATTTCCGTCAGTCATTGGATACCTCCTTGTCGGTGGTAGGTCCCAATTGGCGTTCCGGTTCCCGAACCACCCGCCTCAATTTTCCTCCGAGGACTACAGGAAAACCGTGATGAGAATGCCAATAATCGCCACAGTTCCCAGAACAGCGGTCACAACCTGTCCCAGTTGCCGGGTTCCCAAAACCCAGGTGATGCCCGCTTTGACGGCCGTATTAGCCACCGCTGCGATGACGATCCCGGTCGTCGCGACCTCTCGAGTAATCTCGCCGTCCGCCGCAAGCGTACTCAGCGTGAGGGTTATCGCGTCGACATCCGCCAGGCCTGAAATAAAGGCCGTTCCGTAGACGCCTGAAACGCCCAGATAGGCGTTCGCGTACTCTGAGACGAGCAGCACGGCCGCAAACACGGCACCGAAGACGAGGGCCGTTCTGAGGTGAAACGGGTTTTTCAGGGTCGTATCAACATCGTGATCGATCTCGATCCGCCAGTACACGATAGCCCCAATGACCGCACCAGCGACGGTCATTGCCCCGAGCGGAATAATTACGAGTGGCAACAGACTGGGGTTGATGACCGCGACTTCAACGAGCGCTCGAGGAAACATCACGACCGACGCAATGACCGCAGAGAAGGCCGTGACGTGATAAAGAGTTGGCGCAGCACGGGTGCGTTCGGCCATCGAAACAGCCGTCGCCGTCGACGAAACGAACCCACCCAGGACGCCTGTCAGAACAAGCCCCCGCTGGGGCCCAATGGTTTTTCCGAGGACGTATGCTCCAAAACTCAATCCGGAGACGAACACGACCATCAACCAGACGTAGCGTGGATTGAGCCCCAGCAGGAGGTCCATACTTCGGTCAGGGAGCAGAGGGAGCACGATCAGGACCACCACGATAAACTTCACGCTGGCCCGGCGTTCATCCTCGCCGATGCTTTCGGCGATCGTATGAATGCGGCTCTTTGCGGTGAGCAACACCACCATGACGCCGGTCACGACGATCGCCGCGATCATCGCCCGTTCGGAGTGAACTGTCATTGCACCCAAAACGACCGTGATAAGTGCGGCTACCAACGTCGTGAGTCCGAGATCGCCCTCCAGATACACCTTCCCAGAATACGCGACTGTGAGCGGCAGTGCGATCGCCAGTAGCGCGAGCGCGAATCCGTCCGGAAAAAAGGTGTAGACGAGTCCGCCATAGAGGGCGAACAGCGGGAACGTGCGGCTTCCAGCGAAAATGCCAGCGGAGTCGCTTTGTTCGCGTTCCATCCCAATGATTACCCCGATGCCGAAAGCAACGGCCAGGGAGAGTCCAACCGAAAGGGATGGAACCGCCATACTGGGTGTTAGAATGGTATTCACCTAACGTTTCGGTGCCAAATCGGGAATACTTGGGGCATATTTCACCCTGTAGCAAATAACACACCGGGAATGGGGACCAATCAACGGCAAAAACCTCGATTTCCACGCTGTATCTTTATGATGAAACCGGGAGAAAGAGACGAACATGGGATCCGGTGGTAATACCACACCCGACAGATCCGGGAGTGAACAACTTCACGAGAGCGCGACTGAGGTCTTTCCAGGTGGCGTGTCCCACAATATTCGCTATCACGACCCGCATCCCCTCTACGTGGATCACGCAACCGGGGCCACGATCCGAGACGTGGACGGGAACGAGTACGTCGACTACTGGATGAATCACCAAACGAGCATCCTGGGGCATGCCTACCCGGACGTCGTCGAGGCCGTGCAAGCGCAGGCGGCTGATGGCCTCCATTATGGCATCCCGAACGAACTGGGACTGGAATTCGGGCGACAGATCCTCCAGCGATTCCCCTCGGCAGAGCGCCTTCGATTTTCCTCCTCAGGGACCGAAGCGACGATGTACGCTGTCCGGATCGCTCGGGCCACAACCGGGAACTCGCACATTCTCAAAGCCGAAGGTGGGTGGCATGGGGGCAATACGGATCTGTCGAAGGCCGTTCACAGTCCCTTCGACCAACCGACGACGAGTGGCCTTCCCCCCGATGTAGCGGACCATGTGCACGCGTTTCCGTTGAATGATGAAGCTGCCGTGACCGAGCTCCTCGAAACGTACGACGTAGCTGGCATCATCGTCGAACCCATGCTATTGGCCGGTGGAGGCATGCAATGCACGGAATCGTTCCTCGATTTCCTCCGTGCGGAGACACGGGCCCGCGACGCGATGTTGATATTCGACGAGGTCGTGACGGGTTTCAGAGTGTCACCGGGCAGTTATCAGGCTCGTATCGGTATCGAACCTGATCTAACCACGTTCGGAAAAGTGGCTGGGGGTGGGCTGCCAGTCGGGGGCCTCGCCGGTCGTGAGGATCTCTTCGAGTCGACAAAGCCAGTTGGTGTGCCTGCAGACGAGGCAGTCCTGGCTGGTGGCGGGACGTTCACGATGAACCCGATGACGGCCACTGCCGGGTTAGCGACCCTCGAAGTGCTCGAAGAGAAGCCGGTTTACGAGTACACGGAGTCCCAGTCCGAACGGGTCAGAGCGGGGTTTGCAGAGATATTCGCTGACCTCGGTGTCGAGGCCGAGGTTCTCGGAACGAGTTCGTTGTTCCTTCCGGTGTTCCAGCCAGAAGAACCGCTGACCGACGTCGGTGCTGTAGAAACCGAAACGAACCGATCAGCGCTCCTCGAATTCCACGACCGGCTCATCGATCGGGGGCATTACCATCTCCCCGGTCACATGGGGAGCATTTCCTTCCAGACAACTGAAGCACAGATAGAAGACCTGCTCGAATCCAGTCGCGATGTAGTTCGCGAACTCACCACGGAGGACATACTATGACACTCACCGCAGTTCAATACGGCGTCGGACCGATCGGCAAACGCATCGTCCAGGTCGCTCACGACCGGGGAATCGAATTCGTCGGGGCCATCGACATCGACCCCGAGAAGGTCGGCCAAGATCTCGGGACAGTTGCGGAACTCGGAACAGAACTGGGCGTCGAAATCACGGATGATCCGGACGTCGCGTTGGCAGCATCGCCTGACGTGGTCTTTCACTCGACCATTTCGGACGTCACGGCTATCGACGAGCAGATCAAAGCCGCGGTCGCCGCTGGGGCGGATGTGATCTCCACAACGGAGGAACTCTCCTACCCCTGGTACCACAATCCCCAAGCAGCCACCAAACTCGACGAAATCGCCAGTTCCCACGGGCAAACAGTGCTCGGAACGGGCATCAATCCGGGCTACGCGATGGACACCCTGCCCGCGGTGCTGACGGCGCCGTGCCAGGCAGTCGAATCGGTTAGTGTGACGCGGGTTCAGAACGCCAGCCAGCGGCGGAAACCCCTCCAGGAGAAGGTCGGGGCAGGACTCTCCGAGCAGCGGTGGAACGAGGAAATCGCCCCCGAAGCGGGGCACGTCGGTTTGCCGGAATCGATCGCGATGCTCGCCGCGGCGCTGGACTGGACCCTGACCGGCATCGAGGAGACGATCGAACCAGTCATTGTAGAGAGCCGCACCGAGAGCGAGTATTTCACCGCCGAGGCTGGCGATGTGGCTGGCATCCACCAGGTCGGAACGGGGTTCGTCGACGGTGAACCGGCTATCGAACTCGATCTGAGCATGTATCTCGGAGCGGATCATCCCCGCGATCAGATCGAAATCACCGGGAGACCCGACCTCACCGTAACCGTCGACGGAGGTTTCCACGGCGACGTGACGACGCCAGCGGTAGTCGTGAATTCGGTCCCGCGCGTGCGGGACGGAGACCCAGGACTGGCGACGATGATCGACTTGGCAACGCCCCGGTATCCCGAAGCGCCCTAATCAGTTCGGGGCTGGCGTTCGGTCTCGTGGGCGGCTTGAATAAGGGATTCGTAGGCAGTGAGCACGTCCTTTTGGGAAACAATGCCGATTACCTCGTACTCGTCGACGATGGCCAGTTGTTCGACCCCTTCCTCGTTCATTCGCCTGACGGCACTTCGGACCGGTCGGTCTTGTTCGATGGTCAACAGCGGCCGAGACATATATTCGGTCACAACGATTTCGGACAGAATTCGACTCGATTCCGCGACCGCCTGGAGGAGGTCCTGTGGGGTGATAATCCCCATCGGGACCGCCTCATCAGAGTGGACGATCAGACTCCCGACGCCCGTCTCGTAGAGTTTGGTCCCGACGTCCGTCAGGGTTTGATTGGCCCCGATGGTGACGACATCGGTCTCCATGAGGTCCGAGACGAGTGGGTTCATAAGTAACGAGTTGCAGGCGGCAATTAAATAAATGGCTTACCGTGACGACTGCACAGAAACCGACACTGTGGCACTGAGGAGATTGGCCGTCTTCGGTGTCATTGCCAAGTCTACTATTGGGATAGAAACACCTTCCCTGTTTGTCGGTGCTTTCGGAAAACTGGAGATGGGCGATTACTCCACAGTTGGGAACTCATCTACTACATTTCCGTCTCCCTTCCCCCAATTATCGATGTCGCCGGTGTTAGTGTTATATCCCGGATGGGCATAGATGACGTCAAAACCTCCTTCAATTTCCACTGCTACGACCGTTTTTTGGCCCTGCTCCAACTGTACGTTCGAGTTGGTATCAACGGTTACATTAGTCCCGGTTTTCGTGACGTTAATCGGTCCTGAACCGTCTCCCGAATTACTTCCACTGTTCCCTGAATTGGCTCCAGGGTTATCCTCGGTCGTCCAATAGTGGATGTCAACCTCATCGAGGCCAGTGGTATCGATATTGACCGTCCCGGCTCCATTGAACCAAACCCCTTCCACAGATGGCTCCTCACAAGTCACCGTAAACTCTCGAGTGTAGTAGTCACCGAAAATCTTGGCCCAGACACCACCACCATCGAGTTCGACCGTCACCTCAACCTCGTTCGCCGTTCCTGGATCGCAATTCGTCACTTCCCCTGTTAGGGTCTCGGATTCACCACTCTCCAGTGTGAGGGAGGTGTCTGGATCGATTGTCATCGAGGTATTGGTCCAGATATCTACAGACTCTACTGAGAGAGTCGTATCCGCCGCGAAGCGGTTTGTCAAGTTGACGAGTTCTATTTCA
>JAGXLJ010000081.1 GCA_018334775.1 Halodesulfurarchaeum sp. | reverse complement strand
CACGATGCCATAGACCAGTGCCTCCGGTCGCGGCGGGCAGCCGGGAATGTGAATGTCCACCGGAATGACCTCCTCGGCACCCTTCACGACATTGTACCCTTCCTGGAAGGGGCCTCCTGAGGCTGAACAGTTGCCCAAATTCACCACGAACTTCGGTTCGGGCATCTGGTCGTACACTCGCTTCATTCGGGGCGCGAACTTCGAGACGATCGTTCCTGGAACAATCATCACGTCTGCCTGTCGCGGTGAGGCTCGGGGGACCCCGGAATGGAACCGGTCGAGGTCGTGTTTCACCGAGTAACTGTGCATCATTTCGATGCTGCAACAGGCGATCCCGAACTGCAGCATGAACATCGAGGAGCCCCGGGCCCAATTCATAAACTTATCCAGCTTCGTCAGAATAAACGGCGTCGAACCGAGCGCCTCGCGAAGTTTGGAATTGAACCGGTCGTCTACCCCTTCTCCGATCCGGGTGTCCCGGGTGTCGGTTGATGGGGAATTGGGCTCGACAATATCGTCTCGTGGCTGGTCGCTACTCATATCTAGACATTCTCCGTTCGTATTTCGGGTTCCGCACCCAGCCGAGCGCGCCGTTGCGCCAGGCCCAGGCCAGTGCCACGATCAGAATGCCGATGAACAGCACCATCGGACCGAGCGCCCAGACCAGGCCTTCCGTGCCAACGATATCCCGATAAATCGACGTCCACGGGAATATCAACACGGTCTCGATGTCGAACACGAGGAACAACAGCGCGACCATGTAGTACTGGATATTGAACCGTACATGTGTGTTGCCGGTCGGTACCTCCCCACTTTCGTAGGTCGTCCGTTTGCTTTGTTCCGGCACGCTGGGGCGTAACAGCCGCGATGTGCCCATCATTGCCACGATAATGACAATCGCGACAATGGCCAACATGCCGACAGCGATCCATGGGTTCATAAGTGGATTCGTAACACTCGGGAGTTAGATGCGCCCCACCATAAACATTGATTCTTGCGATAGGTCCAGTGTAGCCCGTATTTGTAGGTGTTTCAGTCATTAACATGTGATGAGTATTCACAAACTTGTGAACTAGTAACAGAGTTAAAACCCAGAGTACCACGAGATGGGAACCGCAAAACCGAACCTAACAGTCCCACAGATGTTTCACAATGCACTAAGAATTCCCCAAAGCAATATCCTGTCACGGTACAGCCACGGAATTCGATTGGTGAATTAACTGAGGGGTTCGCGTATCTCGCTACTTGTTAGCACTCCTCAAATAAATATAATCACCGGTATTCACCGATTAAACCACATAATCGGCTTGTAAGAAAAACCACCAAAACCTTTGTACTTGAGCCGATAGATGTCGTATGGGAATGAAGACGCTCGGTCTCGACGGGGTGGCGGATTTCTTTAGTTCGGATCCGGACGTGACCTTCTTCCATCCACCCAGTATTTACGATTTCCGTGAGCGAACCGAAGTCATCGGGCCGATCAGTGACGTCATTCCGTCGTCGCCGGTGTTCGAGATGTATCCGATCGGGTTGACGAGCATCGCCGACACGCTCGAACGAAACGGGTACAACGCCCAAATCGTCAACCTCGCCCACGAGATGCTCGTGGACCAGGAGTTCGACGCCGAGATGGAGATCGCCCAGTCCGAGGCCCGGATCTTTGGGGTGGACCTTCACTGGTTGCCACACGCCCATGGTGCGATCGAGATCGCCCGACTAATCAAAAAACATCACCCCAACGCGCCGGTGATGTTCGGCGGCCTGAGTTCGACGTACTTCCACGAAGACCTGATCGAGTATCCGTCAGTCGACTACGTCGTCCGCGGCGATTCGACCGAAAAGCCGGTCGCAGACCTCGTCGATGCGATCGAAGGGAATGGAGACCTCGCGGATGTGCCGAATCTGACCTACCAAGCGGACGGAGAAACTGTAGTTAATCCGCTCACCTATCTCCCGGAGGCTCTCGACGAGTCTTCGATCCCGTCGTATACCTATGCAGTCAAATCCGTGTTCAAATACGGGAGTATCCGAAAAGTGCTACCCCACCGTGGCTGGCTGGACAAGCCGATCACGATGTTACTCACGTCCAGAGGCTGTCGGCACGCGTGTTCCTTCTGTGGCGGAGCCGATTCTTATGGTGACGTCCACGGCCGCACCGGACCTGCCTTTCGGTCCCCGGAAAAACTCATCGAGGACATTCGAACGATTCACTCTTTTTCCGAGGGCCCCATTTTCGTGGTTCACGATCTGCGAATGGGTGGGTGGGATTACGCGACCGAGTTTTTCGACCGCCTCGCCGAAGAGTCTATACCGAACGAATTCATTTTCGAACTGTTCGGCCCCGCGAGCGAGGATTACTTCCAGATGATCGACGAGGCCGTGCCGAAATACAGCCTCGAATTGAGTCCTGAGTCCCACGTCGAGGAGGTTCGAAAAGAGATGGGGAAATTCGCCGTCTCGAACGAAGCTATCGAGAACACGATGCAAGCAGCCCTCGACAATGGCTGTCAAAACATCGATCTGTTCTACATGGTCGGGCTCCCGGAGCAGACCTACGAGGATGCTGTGGGCTGTGTGGAGTACGCCGAACACCTCCTCGAAGACATTGACGACGAACGTATTCTTCCGTTCGTAGCGCCATACGCTCCGTTCCTCGACCCGGGCAGTCCTGCCTTCGAAAACGCTGAGCAGTACGGATTTTCGGTTCATGCCGATTCTCTCGAGGACTACCGCCAGTTACTCTTAGAACCGAGCTGGAAGCGAATGTTGAGTTACGAGACCGACCATCTCAGTCGCGATGACATCGCTGACGCCACCTACGAAGCAGCCCGGGGCATGAGCAAGTTGAAATACGAACATGGGCTCCTGGAAGAAGAGACCTACCAGACGATGGTCGACCGGATCGACACGTCCGAAGAACTGGTCTCCCGCGTCGATGAGGTCTATGAAAACACGCCGGATGACCATCGGGATGCGGCACTTGAATCCCTTTTCGAGGAGTACAGTGAGTTCGAGGACTTCGGAGAAAACAGCATCGCAGGCGCGGATGAACTCTGGTGGCCAAGCGAGGGATTCCGAAACGGGATTGCCCTGGCACGACTCGGGGCAAAACTTCTCGCCAAGGATCTCAAACAGCGGTACACCACGGGTCGGTCACCGCTGAAATAGCTGTCTGCACCTGGATCAATTAGCGTCTCGAAATTGTTGTGTGCCTGACTCGTGGAGTGCCTGTGAAACATCAGCAACGCCATCGGATTGTTCTTCGTGGAGTTCGACGAGTCGGTCCCGAAGTGTGTTATCCGACCGCGCAAGTATTTGAGCCGCAGAAAGCGCCGCGTTGTACGATTTCCCGGCATCGACAGCCGTAATTGGGGCTCCGGTTGGCATTCCGAGTACCGAATCGACCGACTTCTCCTGAACAGGAATCCCAATCACCGGAACTGGATACGCAATTGAGGCCGTCATGTTCGGTAAGTCTGCGGATTTGCCCCCCGCGCCGGCCAAAATAACATCCAACCCTCGCTCACGAGCCGTCTCCCCGTAGGCGTACATGAGATCAGGGGTCCGGTGGGCCGACACGACCCAGGATTCGTAAGTAAACTCGGCTGCTGGTGGATCGTCATAATCGGTCACTTCCTCGAATCCGAGATCCTCAAGTGCCGCAGAAGCGCCAGCCATGACATCGAGGTCAGAGTCACTGCCCATGATGATCCCGACATCGGGCTGGTCCGTTGCCGGTCGATCCCGGGTTGCTTCCGATTCGAATAGTGCTCGGAGTTCAGCGATATCCGTCATACCTCAGTCATCCCCGCCCGCGAACCTGAGTGTTTCCCTGGCTCTCACTGCCAGTTTTCGATTCGAACTGAGATCGGGGCCCGTAACAGTCACATGGCCGAGTTTCCGCAACGGTCGAACCTCCCGTTTACCGTACCAATGGAAATTAACACCGTCCATCGAAAGAAGCGATTCAACCCCGGAAAGTGCCACTGAACGTGACTGGGTGCCGTCCCCGAGTACGTTAGCCATAGCAGTTGGTTCTCGTAGTCTGGTCGAGCCCAGGGGGAGCCCGAGAACGGCTCTGACATGTTGTTCGAACTGCGAGGTGACACTGCCCTCGATCGTGTAATGGCCCGAGTTGTGCGGTCGCGGGGCTATTTCATTCACGAGGATCTCGCCGGATCCGGTCTCGAACAGTTCGACCCCGAAGACACCACGACCATCGAGCACTTCGAGGACCTCCTGTGCGACCCCCTCTGCTCGATCCCGGCGAGACGCTGCGGTCCGAGCCGGAACCAACGTTTCCCGGAGGATTTCTTCCTCGTGAACGTTTTCACCGACAGGATAGGTTCGTCGTTCGTGGGCTCCCTGCGCGCCAATAACGCTCAATTCTCGCTCGAAATCGACCAGTTCCTCAGCGAGGAACCCAGAAAGTGAGCCAAAGGCCGCCTCCGCCGCCGAGACGCTCTCCACGACTGCATTCCCACGACCGTCATAGCCTCCAGTTCGAGCTTTGAGCATGAGCGGGGACCCAAGTTTATCGAAGGCTGAGCGGAGGTCGGCCGCAGAATCGACGGCCTCGTACGGTGGAACCGGGATTCCGGCAGCGTCAAGTGTTCGTTTCTCTTTGAATTTGTCTCGTGTCATCCGCAGGTCGTCCGGTGTTGGATGAATCGGTGTCCCAGTGGCCTCCCCGACAGCTGTAAGCGCATCCGGATCCGCCAGTTCGATTTCAAGAGTGAGGATGTCAACCCTTTCGGCGAGGGATCGAACAGCCGATTGATCGTCGAAGTCAGCAACGATCTGATCCGCGGCTGGGGGTGCCGCCGGACAATCGGGTGTGGGATCGAGAACGATTGTTTCCACACCGAGTGGACTCGCGGCTTCGCCGACCATCCGTCCGAGTTGCCCACCGCCCACGATTCCAAGGGTAACGTCAGGGGGAGTGACCGACATTTGAGCGAGGGTTATCGACGGACATGAATAAACGTTACCGAGGATGGGGCCACATAATCACGTTTGTGTATTATTCAGCGCCGTTTTATCGAGGAAAACGATAGTCTCAGTTCCCGACGAGGTTATCTCATAGGTCCGCGCTTCGTAGCCCTCCAGCTGAGCGTTCAGTTCGCTGTAGTGTTCGACTCGAGATATCACGACCGGTGGCTCATCGGTAATTCCGTCTGGGGTCGTGGCACTATCAGTGGTCGCGTCACTGCGCTCGAAATACCAGGCCAGTGGTAATCGGTTAAGCCAATTCGAATTCGCTGGATATTGGTCAGCGACTGACTCGTCGGGGACGGCAAAGTGGTCTCCGTAGAAAAGGATATCTGTGCCCCCGTTGTCCTGAGCGAGCGCTTCGATGTCAGCAATTGTCCCCTGAAGGTGGCCTGCCGGTTGGCCGTACTGCACCAGGGAGTTGTCTCCGGATTGAGGTGATAGGAACGAAGTTTGGGCCCCCACAAAACCCATTTGCCCCACAACCGCAAGCAGCAGGAGTACAGTGATGGCAGTTCCAACACGGTCCTCGGTCTCCCATGCCGTAAATCCGTGCTCCAGCACGATTCGTAATCCCACAGCCGCCGGAATCGTGAGTGGGACGATTGCATGAACAAGTGACCAGGGCGCAGAAATGTCGGTGATTGCCGGATACAGCAGGAACACTGTCGCCCCCCAGTAAAAGCTGAAGGAAACCAGATCCCGTGGCTCCTCGCCAGTATATCGGTCATACAGAAATCCGAGCAAAGCAAACCCGACGAGTAGAAGGCTGGCCGCAGCCGTCGTTTCGAGCGCGTCGGTCAGATACGCAATATAACTGTGTTCGTGTCCGCCCTGGATCCAGAGGTCCACGAGTTTCTCCGCACTTGAGATGGTAGCAGCTTCGAGAACCCCAGGGATCTTCGTCGGATCATCAAATGCCTGATACAGATCTGGTCTGGGCGCATAAAGCAACACGATAACGACGAGAAACTCGATCCCACCGAACCCGAGTGCGCGGCGGTGTTTCTTGAGGGCGCGGTAGATCCGTAATCCAACTGCCTGTGCGGTTTGCCACCAAGATGACCCCCGTTCGCGCGCGACGAAAAGCCGG
>JAGXLJ010000080.1 GCA_018334775.1 Halodesulfurarchaeum sp. | reverse complement strand
GGCGGTGGAGAACGGCGCGGCCTTTCACCATGCCGGACTCGCTCGGAACCACCGGACTCTCATCGAGGACGCGTTTCGGGACCGGCTGATCCGGGCCGTCGCAGCCACGCCAACCCTCGCCGCCGGGGTAAACACACCGAGTCGCCGGGTCGTGGTTCGTGACTGGCGACGCTATGATGGCTCGACGGGCGGGATGGCCCCGCTTTCGACGTTAGAAGTCCACCAGATGTTCGGCCGGGCCGGCCGCCCTGGCCGAGACCCACACGGAGAGGCCGTCCTGCTCGCGAACTCTCACGATGAACTGGAGGAGCTGTTCGACCGCTATATCTACGCCGAGCCGGAACCGGTCCGGTCGAAGCTTGCCGCCGAGCCAGCACTTCGCGCCCACGTGCTCTCGACGGTCGCGACAGGCTTCGTTCACACCCATGACGGGCTGCTCGAGTTCCTGGGCGAGACGCTGTATGCCTCTCAGACGGACGACCCGTCCCGGCTCGAGCGCGTGACCGAAGACGTGCTGGACTACCTCGTCGCAAACGAGTTTCTTGTTCGGGACGGACCGGATTTGAGCGCCACCCCAGCGGGCCATCTGGTCTCCCAACTCTATCTCGATCCGATGTCCGCGGCGATCATCATCGACGGGCTCCGGGCGGGATCTGGGGATCCAGCACCGCTCGGGCTCTATCATCTCGTGAGCCGCACACCGGACATGTACGAGCTCTATCTGAAGTCCGGTGATGCCTCGACCTACACCGAGATCGCCTACGAGCGCGAGCCAGAACTGCTCGGTAAGACGCCCTCGGAGTTCGCCGAAGGCGAGTTCGAGGACTGGCTCTCGGCGTTGAAGACTGCCAAACTCCTCGAAGACTGGGCACAGGAACTCGACGAAGACCGGATCACCGAGCGCTACGGCGTCGGTCCGGGCGACATCCGGGGCAAGGTCGAAACCACCGAATGGCTCCTGCAAGCGGCCGAACGACTGGCCGGGGAACTCGACCTGAGCTCCGCGCCCAAAATCCGTGAGGCCCGGATCCGGGTGGAGCACGGAATTCGCTCGGAGCTCCTCGATCTGGTCGGGATTCGTCACGTCGGCCGCAAACGGGCCCGTCGGCTCTACGACGCCGACTTCGAAACTCGCGAGGACCTGCGGCACGCGGACAAGAGTCGTGTGCTCGGGGCACTGAAGGGGCGGCGAAAAACCACTGAAAAGGTCCTGGAAAGTGCCGGCCATCCCGATCCGGGTCTCGAAGACGTCGAGTCGACAGGGTCGGACACGGGTGGTTCAGCCGGCGAGAGGGGGCAGATTCAGAGCCATAGCGACCGGGCCGACGGGGGGCAACAGGCCGACGGGACCCAGGCCAACCTGGGTGAATTCGAATGAAGACCGTGACCGGCCGGGTTTGGATCGGTGACGGTGACAGCGAGGAGCACCGTGCCGAAACGCGGGGCGCCTTTGACTCCCTCGAATCGGTTCTGTCCACCTTCCGGACCATCAGTGAGGAGTACGACGTGCTGCTCCAGGCCTTTGACGCCCGGTACATTGCCGGCGAGGCGCACCTCCAGGCGGCACTCGATCACGCAAAGCGGTCGATGAGGCGGGGTGAAAACGTCGCCGACGAACTCGCCGTCGAAGTCCTCTTGTATGCCGCCGGGCGCCGTCAGATCGACGAGGCGATGACCCTCGGGCTCAGGACCGGGGAGCAGTCCGTGATCGTCTTGCTCGAAGGGGACCGAGCCGACGCAGCGGTTGGGGCCGTCCGTGAACAGCTTGATCCCGGTCCAGTCGAGCCAGAGGAATCGGCGCTCACCGAATACTTCGAGATCACTCCGGCGGAGCGAGCGGCAACGACAGGTGACCTTGGCGACCTGGTCCGCGAGCGGGTTGCACTGCTGGACGTCGAAAAGTAAGCCTGGTTCCCAGACAGCACCGAAACCAGGTTGCCCCCTGACAGGTCCGAAAGCTGGCTGGCAAATCTCTCGGGCCCGGAGAGAGCGACAGTGGTTGATACTGATTTCCGCGTACCCGGTTGGTAATCGTTTCGAGTCGAATCTCCCAGACAGCCAGTCACGTCCCAAGTGGGTATGGTGTGTCAGCTGTTCCAGTCGAAATGGAGGGGTTCCCATCGCGGTGACGTCATGTGGTTTTGCAACAGGGGTTTATGTACCTCAAAATGGCACTGTTGGCGGCACATGTGGCCATTCCCGCCGGAACCAGGGATGTTCCAGTTGAAACGAAGCCCGCGTGTGTCAGACAATGGTCTGACGGTTCGGCGTCGTGATGCAGTGGAAGAAGCGGTTGGACTGTCTGACTCGCCTTACAGAGCGGCCTTGACCTGATCGAGGAACTGCTGGGGCGGTTGAGCGCCCGTGAATTCGCTGGCTTCGTCGTTGATGTTGACTTGCGGGACCCCGCGGACACCGAACTCCTGGGAGAGTTCCATGAACTCCTGGGACTCGACCATCTCGGAGGTGATGTTCGGATTTTCGATCGCGAACTTGTGTGCGGTCTCCACTGCCTGCGGGCAGTGCGGGCAGGTCAGCGTGACGAAGACCTTGATGTTCACCGGCTCGTCGATTTCGGCCAGTTCCGTCTTGATGTCTTCGTCCAGGCCACTCTCGCCGGTGGAAACGGCGACAATGTCACGAACGTAGGCGCCGAACTCCTGACCGGACGGGATACCGTAGTACCGGACTCCACGGATCTCGCCGTCGGTCAGCACGGTGACCGGCGCATTGTCGTACTTCGTCGCGTTCCAGTCCTCGGCCGCCTCGCTGTTCATATCGTGGACCTCGACGGTGTAGAGATCGGTGAGTTCCGCGAGTTCCTCGTTGAGTTCGACGGTCTCATCGCAGTACTCACAGTTGTCGGCTGTGAAGACGTGTGCGGTAAGTTCCGTGTCCATCTGCTCGAAGACTTCCTTGACGTCGTCACGGTTCTCGTCGGAGAGTATTGCCATCTTGGTTCAACACTACCGCCCCAGGTATTAATATGTGTTGTGCTGGGACGGACCCAAGTGAGGGTGTCGGTGCCGACAAACGGGACCTTCCGGGGTTACTGGCCGCCTTTCTCGTGTATGAGAACTAATTACGTGGGTATGATTGACACACATTTCCATATCGGTATTGCGCTTCGTTTGAATACTGGCCCCAAGTGAACCGCTGCCCACAGCCCGTGTGATTGTTACTCTTCGAGTTCCGAGAGGAATTGCTCGGCATCGCTTTGGCCGATTGTCTCTTCTTCGATCATCCGTTCTGCGACCTCGTCGATCTGGTCGCCCTCGGCACCGGCCTGTATCGCGATGTTCTGCGCGTGCAATTGCATATGGCCCTGCTGGATACCCTCGCTCACGAGGGCCCGAAGCGCGGCCACGTTCTGGGCGAGGCCAACCGAGGCGAGGACGCCGGACATCTCCGGGGCTGAATCGACGTCAAGGATCTCCATCGCGGCCTGGGCCACCGGCTGCAGGCCTGTTGCGCCACCCACAGTCCCAACCTGAATCGGGAGTTCGATACTGCAAGCGAGGTTCCCGTCCCCGTCGACCTCGTAGCTAGTCAGGGAATCGTACCCATCTTGGGCCGCGTACGCGTGTGCGCCAGCCTCCATTGCCCGCCAGTCGTTGAACGTGGCCGTCGTGACCGCGTCGATACCGTTCATAATGCCCTTATTGTGAGTCGCCGCCCGGTAGGGGTCTCCCATCGCGAACGCCCAGGCGTCGACGATCCGATCACGCACTTCCTCGCCGGTGAATTCACTGTCCTCGTCGGCGAGTTCTTCGGGCGGGATCGTACAGGTCGCACGGGCAAGCCGTCGGTCCGCCAGATTCGAAAGGATCCGCATTTCGACGTCCCCGCCAGTCAACTCCTCGATTTCCGGGGCCAGCGCCTCGGCCATCGTATTGACCGCATTGCCCCCCATCGCGTCCTGGACGTTCACGATGAGATGAGTTACGACCATCTGTCCGTTTGGGCTGTCAACGATTCGCACCTCGATGTCCTCACAGCCGCCACCGAACTTCACGAGTGTGGGGTCTTGCTCGTCAGCCAGTTCCTTCAGTCGGTCCTGTTCCTTGAGAATCCGCATCCGAGCGGCCTGCGGGTCCGTCACGTCGACCGCCTGAATCTGGGCGATCATCCGAGGCGCATCGACGTCGGTTTCGAATCCGCCTTCGGTCCGAGTCATCCGGGCCGCATACGAGGCGGCGGCCACCACACTCGTCTCCTCGATGGCCATCGGAATCAAGCGGTCCTCGCCGTCGATCCGGAAGTTCGTCGCGACCGAGATCGGGTATTCGAGGGTCCCGATGACGTTCTCGCTGACGGTGTCTGCCAGGTCCTCCGTCAGACCTGTGCCGCCAATCGCTTCGACGGCCTCCTCGGAAAGGTCGGCCCGTTCAGCGATTTCCGCTCGTCGTTTTGCGACCGGGAGCTTGTAAAACCCGGAAATGCGCGAGTCCATGGAACATGGGACGGTGGGTACGACTAAAAAACCTCCCTGATGGCAAACGCTGCGACACGGCGCCGGCGGTACTGCCCACTCGCCGAATCAACGGCTGTTGTCGTGCCCAATCGCCGGATCAACGGCGGTTATCATGCTCACTCGCCGGATCAGGGAGCTGCTGTCGACATAGTCTCGTTCGTGGGACTGCCAGACGCCCCCGATTCGACCACGTACCGTTGGCCAAGCATCGGGTCCAGAAGGGCATCAACGGGCGCGTCATTGTCCCGGAGGATCGGGACGTCGTCTGTTCGAACAGTGTCGATTCGACGGTCCAACGCGTCATCGAGTTCGTAGCCAATCGGGCGGGTCTCCGCTCGCTCGCGGAGCTCTTCTGTCGTTAGTGAGTGAGATTGGGTGGTTGCCAAAATCTCGATGTTCTGCACCACCCCTGGTTTGGCCGTTCGGAACGCGGTGACGTCGGCGAAACTGGTCTCCATCGTCCGGTACTCGGCTCTGAAAAAGTCCGCTCCCGGCCCACTCGGTGCCGAGATGATGTTCGCGAGCAACACGCCATCCGAGTCAAGCCGGTCTCCCGCGAGGTCGAAAAACTCGGTCGTAGTGAGGTGAAATGGGACCGTATCCCGTCGATAGGCATCGAGGATGATGATGTCGTACTCGGTGTCCGTTTCGCGGAGGTACTGCCGGCCGTCCATCGTGTGGACCGACAGGTTCGGGCCCGGTTCGAGCCCGAAGTACTCCTCAGCAGCACTCACAACCGCCGGATCGATCTCGACCACGTCGACATCGACGTCGTACCTGTCGGCGAAGATTTTCGGCCCGGTGAATCCACCACCGCCGATGAACAGGACGTTTTCGACGTCTTCGGTGTAGAGCAGCGGCAGGTGGAAGTAACGCGTGTACGTGAAGACGTGCCGGTCCGGATCCGAAAGATCGAGCGCACTGTGGGAGACACCATCGAGATAGAGGGTGCGAACGCCGTCCTGGTCGGCGACTCGCAGGTCCTGATAGGCGGTCTGGGTCTCGTAGACCGTATTCCCGGAGAGGACCATCCCGAACGAGGGGGCCACGACCGCTCCGATCAGGAGGGCGACGACGAGGGCGATACGAAGCACGCTCCGGAGAGACCGGTCCGGCCAGGCAAGCCATGCGGCCGTGAACAGCAGAATCCCCCCAAAGAACAACCCGATCCAATCGATCGAGAGGGTCGGAATCAGGACGTACGTGGTCCCGAAGGCGCCGCCAATACTCCCGATAGTCCCAAGAGCGTAGACCCGACCCGAGGCTTCCCCTGTACTTTCGGCCGTCGAGAGTTCGGCGGCGTATGGGCTGATGAACCCCAGGAGGTAGGTCGGTGGGCCAAAGAGGACTGTCACCGGGACAAGCGAGCTATACCGGGCCGGAATCGGGAGGGTCCCGCTCTGGCGGATCAGAAACTCCCCGGCAAAGAGGAGAAACGCGACATAGACCGTCGTCCAGAGTAAGAGAGTCTGCAACGTCGAAATTCGAGCGTGGCGGGGGGCTCGGCGTCCACCGCGGGCGTATCCCAGACTGAGCGCAGCAAGAAAGACACCGATAATGCTCCCCCAGGTGTAGATCGAACTTCCGAATTCGGGGGCAATCATCCGCCCTGCGAGAATCTCTAGTCC
>JAGXLJ010000079.1 GCA_018334775.1 Halodesulfurarchaeum sp. | reverse complement strand
GCATCTCGATATGATCGGGCACGTTGATTTCCACCGTCGGCATCTATTAGTCGGGGGTTGGCCCCCTCCCTTCGTAAGACTGACGGGCAGTACTTCCCCTAGATAACCCGGACCACAAGGAACTAATCCTCGCCGACAAAAGTATTGATATGACTGTCAGGGACGTGACCGACCTCTACCAGGAGTTCGGCCGGGACCGGCTCCCCCCAGGGCAACGTCGGACGTCGGAGTTCCCCGTTTTCACGAAAGGTGAAGTCCCGGCGACAAATCAGGAAACATGGACCCTCTCGGTCACAGGAGCCGTCTCCACGCCACGGACCTTCGATTGGGAGAAGGTGCAAGCCCTCCCAACCGAGACACAGCGACAGGACGTGCATTGTGTCACTGGCTGGAGTTCCTTTGACCATGAGTTCACTGGGGTACCCGTCCCCGAACTAGCAGAAATGCTGGACATCGATCCGGATGCAGCGCATGTCCTCTTTCACGCGGCCGATGGATACACGACGGATCTCCCACTGTCGGACTGTCTCCGAGATGAGGTGCTACTTACCTTCGAACACGACGGCGAACCGCTCGACCGCGAACACGGCGGCCCACTCAGACTGATTACCCCGCACAAGTACGCGTACAAAGGGGCCAAGTGGGTCACCGAGATCGAATTTCGAACCGAGCCGGTCCGTGGCTACTGGGAGAAACGGGGCTATTCAGTCACCGCGAATCCCTGGGCCGAAGAACGGTACAGCTAGGACATGCAGGGGAGGTCCCAACACAGCCGATTTCACACGGAAACCAAGAGGCAGAACGCATGGCAATGGACGTAAGCAACCCAACAGGGGGAGATCGCCCCATCGAAACAGGCGTCCGTAAAACCCACCCAGTGGCGCTGCAAGACGCAATTAACGCACTCGATGAGGTGACAGCTGTGTGGGCAGGCCCCAATCACCCGCCCCTCCTCGCCAGTGGCCGGGCGGCACGGGTTAGCGGCAGCGGCCCGGACCGATTTCAAACTGTTAAGGCGAAGGGTCGTCAGCTTTTCGACAGGGTTGAACAGGACGGGATTCCACTTCCTGCCCGGCCACGGTTGTTCGGGGGGTTTTCCTTCTTCGACACACCCAGGTTGGCAGACCCCTGGTCCGAGTTCGAGCCGGCAGGATTCCTGTTGCCGGCTGTCCAGATCACCCTTTCAGAGGACCGAACATGGATCACTGGGTTCGGACAGGGAGCGACCACGGATCGGCTTGCCAAAACCGTCTATGACCTCGAAGAAGCGGGAGAGGGAAGCCAAGACACGCCGGACCAACAATCTGGCTCAGCACCGACCGCCCCGGCAGACACTCAACCGAGTGATTCCGTTCGTTCGGACCGCGGAGGGCTCCGCGCGGAGCAGTCGACGTGGACCGACCGCGTACGGGCAGTTCGTGACATCATCGCCAAGGGCGACTTACAGAAGGCGGTCCTTGCCGAAGCGTTCGATCTCAAACTCGATGGCAAACTGGATATCGGATCAGTGTTAGCCGATCTCGAAACCCGGTATCCGAAATGCTATCGGTTCAGCTTTACAGCTCCCACAGCCGAACCGTCAGCAAAAACACACACGACGTTTTTCGGAGCTTCGCCGGAACGGCTCGTCGAAAAACGGGGCCGGTCACTCAGCACTGAAGCGCTGGCCGGCACGGTCAAACGTGGGACAGATTTGGCTGGCGACCAAGCTCAAACTAAGCGCCTGTTGGGCGATCAAACGCTCGCGACCGAGCACGATCTGGTTGCGGACCGCATTACCGAGCAATTGCGGGAACTCGGTGCAACAGTCGAGGTCGGCAGCCGAACAGTGAGAACGCTGGCGAACGTCCATCACCTGCAAACACCCATCGCCGCCTCATTGCCCCAAGACGTCCATGTCCTCGATCTCGTCGAACTTCTCCACCCGACACCGGCAGTTGGCGGCCTGCCGACTGCAGCGGCTAGAGACACCATCGCCGAAATCGAATCGACGGTCAGGGGATGGTATGGTGCGCCAGTCGGGTGGTTCGATGCATATGGTGATGGAACCTTCGCGGTCGGCATTCGATCTGCACTCGCCAAACCAGGTCGAGCCACCCTATTCGCGGGGAACGGTATCGTGGCCGGAAGCGACCCCGAGACGGAATGGAGCGAACTGGAAGCGAAGTTCGAGCCGATCCGGGAGGTCCTCGAATGAGTGCCCCAAACCTGAGTACCCTCTGGGCGAACAACCTCGTTGGGGAACTCGTGGCAAGTGGACTTGCCCAGTTCGTCATTGCACCAGGCAGCCGTTCGACGCCGCTGACCGTGGCCGCCGCCGGAGCCGACGGGGCCGAAATCGATACGCATCTCGACGAGCGCTCGGCGGGATTTTACGCTCTAGGATACGGCAAACAATCCGGTGAGCCCGGCGTTCTCGTTTCGACATCTGGAACGGGCGCGGTGAATTTCCACCCGGCAGTCGTGGAAGCCCATCATTCTCGAACACCACTGGTCGTTCTCACCGCGGACCGCCCGCCAGAATTGCAGGATAGTGGCGCAAATCAGACGATCGATCAACACGACCTCTATGGAGACGCGCCTCGATTCGCCCGAACCCTTCCCACCCCGGATGCTCGACCTCGGACCCGTCGCTCACTTCGCACGACCGTCGCCAGGGCCGTCAGAGCAGCCAAGCCCCCAAATGCTGGACCAGTTCATCTCAACGTCCCGCTGCGAAAACCGCTCGCGCCGGTCGAAGAACCGACCGAACAAGCCGCAATCGAACAATGGGCCGACACGGGGAGTCAAGAAGGGACAGCGGTCAAAACACATCGCGGAACAGTCAGGCCCGCGCCTGCGGCAATCTCGGACCTCACCGAAGCCATCGAAAATGCCAGCCGGGGTTTGCTCGTCGCGGGACCTCTCGCACCAGATCCTGATCGCCAAGCGGCTATCGCTAAACTAGGAACGCAGACTGGATTCCCGCTTCTCGCCGATCCACTTTCGAATATGAGATTCGGCGACCATTTAGCGGAGGCACAGGTATTTGGGGGTTATGACGGGTATTTGGGGACCACAGCAACCGCATCGTGGCCCGACCCCGATGTCGTCGTCCGGTTCGGCGCCTCACCGACGTCGAAACCGCTCAGACAGTATCTTCGGGACAGCGCGACTCGCCAGTTCCTGATCGACCCGGCCGGTGGCTGGCAAGAGGCCACGTTTACTGCGACCGATCACGTCCACTCCGCGGTCCGCCCATTGGTTGAGTCCCTCGACCCGATCGATGCGGCCCCGTCAACCGCCTGGAAAGAGCGCTTCGATCGGGCAGAAACAGTCCACTGGCAGGCAGTGAATACAGCAGAATATCGTCCTTCGGAAGGAACCGTTCTCGGGCAGGTCACCCGAGAAGCGCCCGACCCCGCGACGATCTTCGTCTCGAACAGTATGGCCGTCCGGGACCTCGACCGCTTTGGACAGCCCCAAGAGGCGGCTCTCACTGTTCTCGGAAATCGCGGTGCAAGCGGCATCGATGGAATCCTCAGCACCGCCCTCGGGGCTGGGAAAGCAACACCAGATCCGCTTATCGCCGTGACAGGTGACCTGGCCTACTTCCACGACATGAATGGCCTCATCGCTCTCGGTCGGTTCGGCCTCGACGCGACCATCGTCCTCGTCAACAACGATGGGGGTGCAATCTTCCACATGCTCCCGATCGCAGATTTCGACCCGCCGTTCGAGTCGCAGTTCAAAACCCCACACAATCTCGATTTCTCGGCCACCGAAGCGCTGTACGACTTGGAGTTCGACACGATCAAGCCGGAAACCGTGGGTGAGGCAGTCGCCAAAAGCGCCAATTCCCCAGGCACACAGGTCTTGGAAGTGCGGACTGACGCCGAACGAAGCCATGAAATCCGGAACTCGATACGTGAGACGGTCGAAGATCGGCTCAACGAATAACCGACGAGCACAGCGGGAGCCTTTTTTAGGCCGCGGTATTCCTGACGAGTAATGGTCTCGACGCTCTTCGATCCCGATCGGTGGACACCCGTTGACGGGCTCGATTTTTCGGATATTACCTATCACCGGGCCCGTGAGGTAGGTGCGGTCCGCATCGCCTTCGACCGGCCGGAAGTCAGGAACGCGTTCCGGCCCCAAACGGTCGACGAACTCGCGACTGCCCTGGATCACGCGAAACGCCAAACAGACGTTGGCGCCGTGTTGTTGACTGGAAACGGCCCCTCTCCGGACGATGACGGGTGGGCGTTCTCGTCAGGTGGCGACCAGTCGGTTCGCTCGGCCGATGGATACGAGTACGGAGACGAAAGTGAGGCCTCGACAGGACGACTACACATCCTCGAGGTCCAGCGGCAGATCCGTCACCTCCCAAAACCGGTGATAGCCGTCGTCCCCGGCTGGGCAGTTGGGGGCGGACACAGCCTCCACGCAGTTTGTGATCTGACCATCGCGAGCGACGAAGAAGCGAAGTTCAAGCAGACGGACCCGGATGTGGCCAGTTTCGATGGTGGATTTGGCTCGGCCTATCTGGCTCGACAAGTCGGTCAGAAGCGCGCCCGCGAGATATTTTTCCTCGGGAAAACCTACGACGCGGAGACCGCTGCCGAAATGGGAATGGTCAATGAGGTCGTCCCACACGAGGCGTTGGAAGACCGGGCACTCGAGATGGCCGAAACGATCTCGAAGAAGAGTCCGACCTCGATTCGAATGCTCAAATATGCGTTCAACGGCATCGACGACGGATTGGTCGGTCAGCAGGTGTTTTCGGGCGAGGCGACCCGACTCGCGTATATGACAGATCAAGCCGCGGAGGGCAGGGACGCGTTCCTCGAAAACCGGGAGCCGTCCTTCGAGGACTTCCCGTGGCATTACTGAAATGAGCGACGAGGACCGGTCGCCTGGCCCGGGAGATATTCCCCGGTGGCGGGCATGGGTCATCGCGGCCCGACCACATGTGAAACCGGCTGGAGCATCGCCAGTGGTCGTCGGCACGGCTCTGGCCGTTCACGAAGGGGTGTTTGCACCACTGCCGGCCATCGCCGCGCTCTTTGGTGCGCTCCTGCTTCAAACAGGGACGGACTTCGCGAACGACTACTTCGACTACGAGAAAGGGGTGGATTCCGACGAATCGGCGGGCTATGTCCGTGTGAGTCAATCCGGCCTCATCCCCGCTAAGCGCGTTTTTGGGGCCGCAGTGCTCAGTTACGGGCTGGCCTTTCTGATCGGGATTTACCTGGTCTCGATCGGTGGCCTTCCGATCGTCATTATCGGATTGGCGAGCATCGCCAGCGGCTTTGCGTACTCCGGGGGTCCCTATCCCATCGGCTCACACGCGCTTGGGGATCTCTTTGCGTTCCTGTTTTTCGGCGTCATCGCCGTGACTGGAACCTATTACGTCCAGGCGAGTGCCCTGCTTTTGGAAACGATCCCGCTCACAATCCAGCCCGAAACGCTGCCACTCTCTGCACTCGTTGCCAGCCTCTCGATGGCCGGCCCGGTCACGAATATCCTGGTCGTAAACAACATTCGGGACATCGAGGACGACCGCGAAGGGGGCAAACGAACTCTCGCTGTCCTGCTTGGGTACCGATGGAGTCGAGTGGAATATGTGCTGTTGACCGCCGTTGCCTATGCGGTCCCAGTCTGGTTTTTCCTCACCCAAGGGATCGGTCCAGTCGTCTTGCTTCCCTTCCTCAGTCTCCCGCTTGCCATCTCCGCGACGCGCATGGTGTTGACGGGTCGAAACACGGCCGAACTCAATCCGGCACTCGAACGAACCGGACAACTCGTGGCCGCCTTTGGAGGCCTCTTTGCACTTGGATTGGTCCTATGAGCGCAACAATTGACTCGTTCGAACTGAAACTCGATCCGCCACTGCAAACGGCCCGTGAAACTCTCCACACGAGACAGGGGGTTCTGTTCCAGGTCGGTACTGGTCCAACGGGGCTAGGAGAGGCAACGCCACTCCATCCGTTCACGGAATCATTCGAAGCGTGCAAACAGGCCCTGGAACGTGCCACAAAGGCCTACACGGATGCAGGGTGGCCTAGAGCGTTTCGAGTCGTCTCCAAGACAACCAAAGGGCGGCTCCGTTATCCAGCAGCGAGACATGCGGTCTCGT
>JAGXLJ010000078.1 GCA_018334775.1 Halodesulfurarchaeum sp. | reverse complement strand
CGGACCACTGAAGAGATCACGGGCACCGCCAAAGCCACCCACGATGAGTTCCAGGCGGCCTACGACGCGATGAACCGCAACCTCGGGTTGCAAACCGGCCCGATCGATCCGGCCGAATACCTGCCTCGGTTCGCCACGGAACTGGACCTCGGGCCAGACGTCGAAGCGGCTGCACGACGCCGTCTCGAAGCGACAAACCAAGCCGACATCGGCGGCCGCAATCCGAGCGGTGTGGCTGCAGCGGCGCTGTACACCGTCACGTCAGTCGAAAAGGACGGTCCAACCCAAGCCGAAGCCGCCGAGTTGGCCGATGTCACCCCCGTAACCCTCAGATCCGCCGCTCAGGTTTTTTCGGACTAACTGTTCTTCGCGCCGCCAGTTGTGAGAGTGCCAGTTCGCCGGTCGCGAGCCACGGTTCGAAGCCGGTCGGCCACCGATTCGAATCGCTGGACTGGCTCCGGATCGGCATCAGTATACGAGACCGGCAACCCGGACTGCTGTGCCTCGTGAATGTCCTGGTGGGTCGGCACCGCCACCTGTGGGCCACCCAGGGTCTTCGTGACGGCGTCTCGCGTCTGAGCGGCTCGGTTCAACACCACGGCGCCGAGGTCGGTCCCCAACTCCCTGGCCAGGGAACGAGTCCGGACCGCATCCGCTAAGGTCGCCGGCTCCGGTGTCGTCACAAGCACACAGCAATCCGCGGCGACGATCGGCAGCGCCGCATCCGCGTCGAACCCGGCTGGCGCGTCGACGATCACGTACTCGTAGGTTTCCGACAGCGTCTCGAGAACCGGATTGAGCTCGGCTGGCTCCACGGACCGGGCCCCAGCAAGTGAGCGACCGGCCGGCAAAACCCCGACTGCCCAATCCGTTCGGACTGCGTCGAGCGGGTCGATCCGGCCTGCCAACACGTCGTGGAGCGTCGGCCCACCGTCCGTGGGAAGATCGGCCATCCCCAGGTCGGCGTCGACGACGACCCCATCAAGTGCCGCAGCGAGATTGAGCGAGACCGTGCTCTTGCCGACACCACCCTTGCCCCCGCAGACGGTGACGATCACGGGCGATCACCCGTTTCCAATGGGTTCGAATCACGCTCCCACCGGGGGCTCGTGAAGACACTGCGAGGGGGACGCGGATCACGAAAAGAGCGAGCGGTCGATCTGGTGTCACGGGACGGTTCGGGTACCTCGGCCGGTTCGGTCCAGGCGATCCTGGCAGGCGGGTCGACCGGACTCGCAGGCACAGCGTAGCCAAGCGCGTCCCGTTCGCCCGGGCCGAGAACACCCTCGTATCCGGACTCGTCCCAGCCCCGTTCGGGATACCCGCGGCGTCGCGGGGGCCACACTGGACCGTCGAGTTCGTTTGTCAGCCGGTACCTGGCGGGTTCATCATGTGGGTTTTCGACGATCACCGAGACGAGCGTTGCGCCGCCGATCTCGGTCGTCGATGTGACACAGTCCATGGGCCGACCTGGGCCGATAACCCGATTTAAACTCTCGCGAGAATCACCGGCGCGTCGAGGCCAGCCCGAGCGGTGACTGGTATCTCGAAGGGGCCATCGACGAGCACCACCGGGGCCGCCAGGTCGGCAATTCTGGCGATCGCAAGCGCGGCTTCCTGACTGGGCCCCGTGTAGTCCGAGGGCGGGGCCGGTTCGGCACCGATTGGAAGCCCCTGCAGCGCCCGTTCGAACGGCCCAGCGAGGACATCCAGAAACCACTCACGAGCCGCCCGCCGTCGGTTCTCTCGCCGATCCACGAGCGACAAGCGGTCTGCTCTGTCGTCCCGCGCCGCCGCGGCCTCCGATTCGGCGCGCGAAAGTGCCTCACGTGCCGCGATGGCTTCTGTCTCTGCCTCAGTCAACTCCCGTGTAAGCGCTGCGAGCCGCTCTTCGAGTTCTTCGACCGGGAGGTCGGCCTCCTGCCGGGCGTTCACCCGGCCACTCGTTCTTGCGACTTGCTCTTCTAACGCTGCGACGTCCGTGCCCGCTTCCGCTGCCCGCCGCCGCGCTGCCCGGAGGTTGGGTGTCTCCAGGTCGATCGACTCGATTCGTCGTTCGAGCCGGGCTATCGCCGTTGCATGTGGTGATTCGAGACCGAGCGAACGCCCGGCCGCGGCCAACGCTACCCGACAGTCGAACTCCATCCCTGGCCGAATCGGCTCGAGATGGTCGTAAACTGGCGTCGGTTGCGGGGCGATCACCAGACTATCGGCCGGATCACGAATCGCCGCGGCGAGCCGGGTGGCCCGAATCGGTGTCCCTCGAAGGTCGATAGCTTGCCCCACTCGGTCCGTCTCTCCCACCTGGATTCTCATAACTCGCGATCCCGGAGCGAATCGATCGACGGGTGAGCCGTACCCGCGGCGAACTTCGTGTATGGGGTCGCCGCAGTCTCCCGGTTTGCGTAGGCAGTTGCGGCCGTTCTAACTGAGCCGGGGACGTGACTGAATTCGTTGAGGGGTTCAGTGCGAGCGACTTGCACGTCGGGCCCATGGCGCTCCCGCAGGCGAAGTGCCAGAAACGCGCCCAAATGGGTCTCTGCGAGCAGTGCGACGCGACCGAACCGACGCCGAAAGGCTTCGGGATATGCCCGCTCCGTGTTCCGGAGTTTCTGGCGGGCTTCCGACGAATAGGCAATGACCAACAACACGATTGAACCCGGTGCCCTCTGCCAAAAAAGTGGTTCGATTAGTCCGCGCGCTCGACCTCGATGGTGGGGCGTTCGGTATCGACCAGTTCCGCGATCTGTTCGCGGGCCCCAGCCGGTGTTTCCGCGACGACGACCAGCCCCTCGACGGCAGGTTCGCCGGTCGCCCGATACGCACACAATTGGCCGTCCTCGAAGTCAGTCGCGTAGGTCCGAAGTGTCCCCTGCACCCGGGCCTCCATGGTATCGAGATCGATCTCGCCGGCCTCGAAGGCCGAGAGGGCTTCCTCGACGGTTCGCAGCGCGGCGATGCGGTCCATGACGAGTGCTGTCGTGGGGCCCCAATGAGCATTCGGATCCCGATCAGGTCGTTCGGAGGTGTTCGGTCGTCGGTTCGTAGACCTCACCCTGCTGTTTCAGCTTATCGATCTCGTGTTCGGCTTTCGAGCGATCCATGTCGATCTCCTCGGCCCGAGCCAGCACCTCGTCGATCGGCGCGCCCTCGTCGAACTCGGCCTCGATCTCGGAGATGAGTTCCTTGATCGAGCGGATGCGATCCCGTTGGGACTTCGATTGACCGGTCTCGATCACGTCGGCGTCGTACTGGCCGGTCTCGGGGTCCATGCCGATCTCCTTCAACGTCGTATCGACGATGTCCAGGGCCCGCTCGGCGTCTTCGGTCTCGACGGTGTCAGACAGCCGGACCCGGGCTGAGGCCTCCGCAAGGCGGACGATGGCCTCCAGTTTCCGGGCGGTCACCGGGACCGGCGAGTCCTCACCCGTCCCCTGGGCCCGGAGGTCGACGTAGAAATCCCGAATACGGGATTCCGCGGCGTCGGTCATCGTCGGGAAGCACGTCGACCGTGCGTAAGCGATGTACTTTCGCATCAGATCCGGCTCGATCGCCGGCGAGACCGATTCAGTCGCCGTATCGACGTCCGCCGCGGAGACGTTCGAGGTGCTGACCTCGTTGCGGTGGGTATTGAGTTCGCCTGCGTAGTTGGTGCGGAGGATGTGCTCGGCGAGGTTGGCGTCCTTCTCCTGGTCAGGCTGGTCCGTGACCGTGAAAATGAGGTCAAAGCGGGAGATGAGGGCGGGTTCGAGATCGATCTGGTTGGCCGGGGTTTCGTAGCGGTCGAAGCGTCCGAGTTCGGGGTTGGCCGCGCCCAGCAGGGCACAGCGAGATTTGAGGGTGGCATTGATTCCGGCCTTGGAAATCGAAATCGATTGCTGCTCCAGTGCTTCGTGCATCGCCGAGCGATCGTCCGGGGCCATTTTATCCAATTCGTCGACCGCTGCAACACCCTTGTCAGCCAAGACCAGCGCGCCGGCTTCGAGGGACCACTGCTGGCCGTCGCCGAAATCGTCCCTGACGGCAGCCGCAGTCAGCCCGGCCGCGGAGCTGCCCTTCCCGGAGGTGTACACTGACCGCGGGGCGATATGTCGGATATATTGAAGGATTTGTGAGTTGTGCGAGAGGACGTTGTTGGAGAGATACGAATGGGTCCCTTCGACCTCCAGGTCATACACCCAGTCGTAATCCGGGTCAACTTCCTCGATATCTGTGATTTCCGCCCACGCCAGGTCTCCCTCAACGAGTCGAGAGAGGGCTCGAATGGAGTCAGCTTCTGCGAGTGCTGATTCAATTCGGTCGCGCAGGACGGCCCGTGCATCCTGTACGCGGCCGCCATCCGGAACTATTTCGCCCCGGCTGTACATCGAGACAGTTGTCTGCTTGACGCCGATGCCGTTTGCCAAATCAGTTTGTGAGATGCCGAGTTCCTGTCGAAGGCATTCCACAGTCTCCCAATCGGCCTCCACAAGCGTTTCGTGTGCGGATTCTAATTCCTGCAACCGGGATTCGAAAGTCGAAATGACCGCTCGCAGAGAGTCGCGTCCCGGATGTCGATCGCCCCGCTCGTAGTGCTGGAACGTGGATCGAGGAATGCCACATTCCGATTGCGTGAGCGCGAGCCGTTCTCTGATTCTTTGCAGTTCCGGTCCGACATCCGGAATCACATCCGTATTCGTGTTCTGTGGCGTCTCCTCAAACACCTCGCTTGCAGCTGTTTTTCGATCCGAGACAAAACCGACCATCGATTTATACCGGTTGAAGTCCCTGCCACTAATTCGAAGTCGGTAGGAATCACCCGCTTTCGCCTCGAAATGGCCACGTATGCCGAGGGAAAGGAGGAGCGATCGTACGTCCTTGAGGAGTTCATCGCTAACCGTGGCCACCGTAATCTCGCGTTCCTTCACTGAGACGTGACCCTCTCCCTCGATATACGCTTTGAGGAAATCCGCCCGAACCGGTTCCGACGATTCGAATACCGCTTCCGGCACGCGTTGGTGGGCCGATCCTTCGAGCAGCCGTGGCTCGAGTGATTCGAGGAACGTAGCGAATTCGCTTGAATTGCAAATGTATTCCTGGGCCGACTTGCCTGGGTGGGACGGTCGCTTCGTCACCGGCAGTCCGAGTTCCGCAAACTGGGTCTCGACATCTTCGAGAACCGCCTCCTCCTCGTTCGTGATCCCAACATACGCCGTGTTATCGTCACGGATCTCTGCATACCCTTCGGCAATGATGTATCCGAGCAACCGAGCAAGACCTGGAGTCAATCCAGACGGAAGGTCAACCCTGACTGCATTGTTCGATTGTGCCGAGCGGTACGGGACCGCAAGCGAATTATCGGCGGTCTGGGTCATGTTTCGAGGGACAGCAACAAACGTCCCTTCCGACAGTTCCTCACCAGTCACAGCCGTTGGTATCGATCTCGTAAGTGTGAAAAGTGGATGTGACGGAGTGATTTCGAGTTCCGAGCCATCCGAAAGGGAGACCCGATACATCTGTTCCGGCGCCTCCCGCTTCCAGACCTTCGTCGCGCTCGCTTCCTGGATCGACCCATCTTCAGCTAACGAGAGGACCGGGATGTCAGTCTCTGCGAAGACACCGTCATCGACCGGCTTTGGTGATTCGAGGTTCGCTTCGACGATATCGCGGATCTCCCGCCGGGTTCCGTCTGCAAGCGTGACGTTCGTTTCCCCTCGAACACATTTACCTGTACCCGGATCCCCGACCAAGAGAATGTGGACGTCCCCCCGAATTCTCGCTCCGTCGGGGAGATGTTTGGTCACCCCGGAGAACAACTGGAGCGCAATCGCGAGTTTCGCCACCTCAAAGCCGTAAATGGTCGGAGCGATGGAGTCGATGATCCGCTCGTAGACGTCCGGTTCCTCCGAGAGACGGATGATCTCCTCCCGCTCGGCATCGGTGATCTCCATCTCCTCGAACTCCTCGTCCTCGATCGTCACGTCGACGCCCTCGAGGTACATATCAAATACCCGAGAGTCCGTCGAGTCGATGTCGCTGTCGTCGAGCCGAAGGATGCCCGTTGCGGTGACGTGATCCCCCGGACTCACCTCACCGGTGATGTCGTCCTCGATATGCATGTCGATGTTCTCGGGGGTTTCATTTCTTCC
>JAGXLJ010000077.1 GCA_018334775.1 Halodesulfurarchaeum sp. | reverse complement strand
CCTGGCAAAATGCAGGGCGACAGCCGATCCATCCGAACCGGAGCCCGAGTCATCAGTCGATCCCTCGTCTGTTCGTTTCGGGGGATGGGAGTCGCTCATTATATGCATGACGGGATGGGGACGAATAAACTGTCGCCTGCCCGAGGAGCACTGCCGATTGTTACACCTCGGACCCCGAACTGCCCCCGGCTCAAATAGGTAGGGCCCTGCCCCACCCACCTCAATGCATGGAATATACGACACTCGGTACCACGGGCCTCCAGGTGAGCCGAATCGGATTGGGTTGTATGAGTTTCGGGTCGAGTGATTGGTGCGACTGGGTCCTCGACGAGGCTGAAAGCAGAGAAATCATCGAACGAGCCATCGAACTCGGGGTCATTCCTGTTCGGGATTTCCGGTCACAAGTCCGACACGGTTGGAAATCCGGTCACGACTGTTCCGGGCGGACAACAGCCTCACATGTCGGACACTCTGCGTAGTATTCGGTGCTGCCGCCGCGTTCGTAACTGATCAGCACGTCGTGTTGGCCGAGAGATTCGGTACAGTGCGGACATCGTCCAACGCGTGAAGTTTGACTTGACATACCTTCAAATCGGGAACGGAGAGGTGTGACACGAGGACCAGGGGCCCTCTACACGTGATAAGGTGCGAGGGGCCCATAATTGTATCCCATGCACGGTGAAAGTGAAATCGGCAGCGGCAGCCGAAATGCGGGTCAAGTAGTGGATGACAGGTCCGGGCGAGTTTTCCAGAGCAAAATTGTGGGGCAGGGTTTGGAACCGAGGAAAGTTACTCGGTGAAAACAAGGGCCACATCCCGGTCCTCGGTAAAATGGCCATTGCGGTGTTTCGAGGAGGCCTAACTGAATCTAGGACCGGACTCATGTGCACACGCAGACAAATTGTGCCTCAGTGACTGGTCACTAGTGTTTTACTTTACTGCAGCGACGCTTTCGGTCAATAGCTCCGCGCCGAGTGTGATCTCCCGCTCCGTTACGTCCAGTGGCGGAAGCATCCGGATCGTCCGGGTTCCACACCCCATAATCAGAAAGCCCCGTGAAAATGCCGCTTCCTGCACTGCATCCCGGAGCTCCGTGCTCTCGAATTCGACTGCGAGCATCAATCCGATTCCCCGAACATCAGTGACACCGGGGAGCTCCGCGTCGGCCAGTTCCTCCTTCATCTGCCGGCCCCGGGCAGTCCCGTTGTCGAGGAGATTGAACTCCTCGATGGCGTCGATCGTGAACACGGCCTGCGCAGAAGACAGAATATCGCCGGCACCCCAGGTCGAAGAGAGTCGGCTCTCCTCGTCGGGGAACACCTCTTCGCGGGAGATGGTCGCGCCAACCCGGGCCGACTTTGCGGTCGCAATGACGTCCGGTTCGATGGGGTAGTGATCCGAGGCCCACCACTCGCCGGTCCGGCCTATCCCTGACTGGACCTCGTCCACGACGAGCGGGATCCCTGTTTCATCACAGATATCCGCGATTTCCTGCATGAATGCCTCGCTCGGGAAGCGGTACCCACCTTCGCCCTGAATCGGTTCTATCACCAGTGCGGCGACTTCGTCGCTGTTTACGTAGGCCGATTTCTCGACGAGCATCTTTCGGAGGGAGGACGTATCGTCGAAGAAAAAGCCACACTCACAGCTCTCGGAGGTACAGGAGGCATTGGTACAGAATGGCATGTCCTCCACCCCCGAAATCTCGGGGAACTGTCTGCGGTAGATCTCCTTCGAACGGTTCAGGGAAAGCGTGCCGAGTGTTCGCCCGTGGAAGCCACCCTCGAAGGTGATGGTATACTTCCCATGAGTGTGATCGAAGCTGATCTTCAGTGCGTTCTCGACGGCCTCCGCACCGGTGTTCGAGAGAAAGACGGTATCCATCTCGTACTGGCTGGAGATGTCGGTCAGCCGGTCCATCAGGTCCGCCGGGCCGGGGAGGGCCGCGTCTTCGAGCACCTCAGCGGCGGGAAGATAAAAGTCCTGTCCGGCGATTTTCAGCGGATCAACCAGATCGAACTCCGCAAGTGGGTCGAGAATCTTTGGGTTGTTGTAACCGAGTGGCATCGAACCGACGTGGGCAGTAAAGTCCATCACCACGTTGCCGTCGACGTCGGTACAGAACGGTCCGATCGCGGGTTCGGAGTGATCCCAGACGAACTCGTAGACGTAGGTGCTCGGCGCTGCATGGACGTGGTGGTACTCGACGACATCCTGCCCCCGATCGCCTGGGAGATCCGTTACCTGTGGCTCGACGCGGTCTCGCTGCATACCCTAGCTTCGAATACCGATGAGAAAGTTGGTTCGGTACTTTACGGACGAGTCGATACAGCGATACCGGGACGACTCAAATATTCACGTATTATATGGTTTCACTACGGGTGTCTGCCACTACTCTGGAGTAACTGCTGGCAGGAACGATTTACCTTGCAGTCGGACAGTCTGCGGGAAATGGCCGGTGACGTGATTTTCAAGCGCAAGCCTCACCCTTCAGGGCGGGGAGGATGTCAATCTTTGTGATTGGAGCCCAGCGGGAGATTGCTGTCAGCCATTGCGGGTTTACCATTCATCTCAGAAGTCCGAACCGACCCGGATTTTGTGAATAGAACCATGCTGAACTCATTGTGTATATTCAGCACCGTGAGCTGAACCTACTCCTGTGTTACCAATAGATGAGTGCTGAATAGAAGACGCATATTCAACAAAAAGTGAGATCTCGAATTTTGGGAATGATTTGAGTATTATATTACGAAAATGGGGGATTGATGGACGGATAGCGTAAATTGCGCATGAGTTTTCCTTTTGCCTATCTATCGTGCGGGCAAACGATTTCCATAGCAACCTATCCTTTGTCCAATAAGATTACACCGCCAATGACGATCACAACAACCAACACCACAACACCCAAAACATACCATGGAAGCGTCCCCAGCAACCCTCCTGAAGAACCCATGTCGGGCTCGTAGGTCAGGGACTTCACACTCATCTGACCATCCGAATAATGAACGGGTTGGATCTCAAGATAGACCCCTTCTTCGACTGTTTGGACATCGAACTCCTCTTCTTCGCCAGCCCAGGTCACTTGAAGCTCGGTTTCTGGGTCTTCAACATTCCACTCTTCGAGAAGTTCGTCTGGAAGATAGGCCTGGTAATACCCGGAGTGGTCGGTTCCGTCAACGGTTCGACCAGGTGCGGCCATGTATATTGAGAGTTCACCTTCCTCCATTTCGGGAAGGCTGAAGACTTGTGCATTTGTCGTCACACTCATTCCTCTCAAATAATCGTCGGCTATACTCAATTGATCAGTATCCCACAACCAAAATTCCACAACCGAATCGTACGCTTCGTCGGCCACGTCCTGCTCCTCGCTGGGCCAATTGGTGCTATCTGCATCGCCGAACCCGGCGCGTATCTCGTCGATTTTCTGAATTTCCGTGGCTTTCGTCTCTATCTCAACGACAGTTGTCTCTTCTCCACTCTCAACGACTTCCCAATTGGCGTCCCTGGCAGCCCACAAGAGACTATTCGGCTCGAAGGAATCAAGTTCGAGTGTGATGCGGAACTCCGTGGTATCATCAACACCCAATTCCGAAATGTCGTGTAGTTCTTTATCTACTCCGAAATCATCAACTTGGTCGCGACTAATCGGATCAGCCCCCTCAGGTTTAAGGCTGATAATCATCGCTCCTTCATAGTAAATCGAATCGACGCTAATCGAATCCATCTCGGGTTCCGTCCCACCTATGTGTTCTACGTCCGCCGAGACGACTTCCGGCGCAACAAGGCTGTATCCGGCTTCCGTTCGCTCACCTTCCGTCACTGATAACTGAATGTCGGTTTCCGGCAATGCCGTGTATGCGAATGCCGTCCCGGTGTACTCCCCTTGTGCAAGGTGAGCTCTGACGACTCCGTCATCGTCTGCTCGTAGATTATACTTGATGTCATTCGTGTCGGTGACTTCGAGGGATCCATCAGGGAGCGGTTCTCCGTCTTGATCGGAGAGAGTAACCGCTACTTCGCCACCCTCCGACAGTTCGACAACGTAAGGATTCTCCGAATTGAGGTGGTTATTTGGGTCGATTTCCTCCAACGGGATTACAGGATCAGCGTAGCCGTCGACGGTAACACGGAGATAGTGACCCGTTCGGTGACCCATTGTCCAGACTCCATCTTCAGTTGGTGGAGATCTGCTGGTGGTGACTTGCTTTCCGTCGCCGACAAACACGTCGATATCAGGGTCAAACGGAGGCGAACGCTTAGTGTAGTAATCTTTCCAGTTGTCACGTTCAGTGTTCGGTGTAAGTCGTTCACCTTGTGGGTTCTCGACAACAACGTAAAACGGGACTTCCCAAAGGTACGTATCGATGTACCCTGCTGCTTCTCCTTCCGAGTCCTCGATCAAATACTGTATATCTCGGTTCACGTCATTCCCTTCTTCGTACACACCAGTTGCGTCAAAATTAATCGTTAACTGTATTTCGCCCGATTCAGGCCCGCCGTCTCCCGCTATCTGCAAGTCGAATCCGTCGTCGGTCGGTGTTGCATCGACTTCCCAGGCCGACGATGTTGCAGAAACCGATGTGACTTCCATCCCAGATGGCAACCGACCTTCACCAAACAGTTTAGCGGATAATTCTACGTTAGTCGGTTCGACACCATCTTCAAATTCACCGTTCAACGTGACCTTTTGGGTTGGTTTCGGTTCCGCTGGAACGCCTGTCGGCACCCCTTGTGTTCTATGCAATGCGATCATCTCGGAAGTGACAAACTCCTCTCTCCCACTTTTCACTTCCGCAAGATTGGTGAATTGAACTTGCGTGTCCGCCGCAACAGACTGATCGCGATAAGTCAACTGGATCTCTAGCGTGTGCGTGTCCCCCTCTTCTAGTTCTTCTATAGTCTCGTCCAGAAGGATTCGGACAGTCGGATCCACTGCTTCCGTCTCGCGAGTGACTTCTCCATCGATCAAGACTTTCCAAGTGTACCCGTCCTCAAATGTCTCTACGCCACCAATTGTCGCTTCAAACTCACCACCTTCGACAAGTTCAACATTGTTCACTTGTCCTGCGTCCTGTCCGTTTACTGTTTCAATTGAAATGGAGTCAGGGAGATTCACGGACTGTTCACCACTTCCGTCATCAATATTTTGGAAGCGGACTGTCGTTTCCGCAGCGACAGACTTCTCCCGCTGACTCAATCGAATTTCCACGGTATGTTCGGAACCTTCCTCAAATTCTTGTAATTCATCAGGTTGGAAACGAACCGTGATTGTCGAATCATCTGCAATCTTTTCACTGTTACGTTCACCATCAATGAATATAGTCCAGCTGTACCGTTCCCCAAATTCTTCAACACCACCGACAGTAACATCAAATTCGCGTGGGCCTTCGAGACTGACATCGTTCACTTGGCCCGCGTCCTCACTGTTTACGGTTTCAATTGTAATATCGTTCGGAAACGCTGTTTCTTGTGCCCCTACCCCGCCAACCGCGACCATCGACAAGATCATCAGACCCACCAAAAACACCGCCGGTTCGGTAATCAGGTCGGACCACGGTTGTTTCATTCTACATTGAATGTTTTCGCGATCCCATTAGTATTTATGTATGTATGATGACCCTGGTAACGGTCGTCTTCTGTCAGCTGCACAAAACGGTCACTGATAATCTGCAGTCATTCGGGACCAGGCCCGAACTAATCGACCGAATGGAGACGGCCGAAGACACAATTCGCTTCAGAATTATCGATGAGAATCCATACATAGCGGAGCTTGGGCAACATAATCTTCATGGGGAAACCAAACTCGACAGTCTGCATCATGGTAGCGGGCTCGGCTTGTGACATATCAAACTTGTTATTTATCACTCCAGGGACGCTCCGTTTCGAGGTAAACGTACCGCATGATATTATCGTGACGATGGACCTCAATCGTCGCTAAACCATTGAGAGTACTGGTTACACTCTTGCAGAATAGAAGGTCTGTATCTTCCAGCCTGTTTTGATTACTATCTGAATAGGCACCAGATCCCCGTGCTGAATAGAAGGCGCATATCGCTCATTTGGTTACCACAACAAACTGACTCACAGTTGATTTCTCTCGAACCGCTCAAAGAGTGCTGGCCGAAAATCCCCTAGATCGGAAGAGCAC
>JAGXLJ010000076.1 GCA_018334775.1 Halodesulfurarchaeum sp. | reverse complement strand
CGTCCGTGACTCGCAGCATCGAGTCCCCGATGCGGGCCTTCGCTTTGCCGTCAGTCATGCTTGTGACCATTACCTCGATGGTCTCGCCAGGTTCGTAATCCGGGTACCGCGTGCGGAACGTCCACCCGGCCAGATACTTCTCGAAGATGCTCATACGCGACTCACCTCCTCGGACTTGCGGTCCGAAATGTACTCACGGCCGAAGCCGGTGATCGCCGCGATCAGGAAGACGATCACAAGCAACCAGCCGTGGAACACGAACGGGACCACCGAGACTGGCTCAATGACCATGACCGAGCCGTACTCGGGCTCGAGAATCCCGATCATTGCCTGGTAGCCGACCAAGACACCACCGGCCCAGGGGAAAATGTACCCGAGCGCGGCGGTGTTCGCGTCGAGGATATTCGCCCGGCGGTAGCCGTTGATGTTGAACTTCTCGCCGATCCGTGCGATGTACGGCGAGATAGCGATTTCGGCGGCCGTGTTGATCGTGATCATGCCGTTGATCGCCGCAGTTCCGACCACCATCGTAGTTTCGGCACTCCGGACGCCCGTCGCGACGCTATTGAGCAGGATGTCCTGCATGGCCTGGAAGCCACCGCCCTCGATCATGATGCGCGCCATCGCGACGATCAGGAGCGTCAAGACGATCAGCGGGAAGAAGCCCACTGCGCCGTTGAGAAGGCTCCCACCGACGCCGGCCGAATCGGCGACGACGACGAACGGGAGCGCCGTCCAGGCACTCGCTTCGGTGACCTGCAGTGCAACGATGTCACTAACCGACGACAGGCCGAAGACGAGGTTGAAGACGATAGCCGCGATCAGCCCCCAGGAGATCGCCTCGACAATGTGGCGGCCCCGAATGGCCGTATAGATGACGATCCCCATCGAGATGAGGTGCAACAGTCCGGGGGCGGTGCCTTCGAGCGGTGCGGTTCCCGTGAGGTCCGCGCTTGGCATTATTGATCCCACGATGAGGAACAGAATGAATGCCGGGATGGCGGCGATGATCGCGTACTTGAACCGCGAGGCGACCACGCCACCGATGTCGGAGTCCTGGGTAACCGCACTGACGATCGTGGTGTCACTGACCGGTGCGAGGTTGTCCCCGAAGACAGCACCCGAGAGGATCGCACCGAACAGCAGGACTGGATTGGCCCCGACAAGGACCCCAGCCGGGAAGAACAGCGTGACGAATGCCACTGTCGTCCCGTACCCGGTACCGATCCCCGTCGCGAGCAGTGCAGCGAGTACGAATGTCGCTGCCGGGAATGTTACCGCTCCGACACCCAACGTGTCGGCCGCGTAAATGAGCCCGTCGACGAACTCACCGGTCTGCATCGTCGCGGAGAACATACCTGCCCACAGCCAGGCCACGATCGCCGTCGCAGCCACCCGTTGGGTCATTCCTTCGAAGATCGTATTCGCGTAGGTCTTCCAGCTACCTTTGGCGAAGAACATGCCGATGATCGTCGCGAGGAGTGCGCCGATCACCAGCCCGTTCGTGTCGCCGATACCGAGGACACCACTCTGGAAGATCGCCCAGAGGATGAAGAGCACGAGTGGAATCGTACTTGCCCACTTTCCGCCGTAAAAAGCGATCCTCGGTCCTTCCATTGCCTCTTCTGCTTCCTTTAATTCACCCGATACTGATGTTTCACTACCACCAGACGAACCTGCCATGTTTGTGTATCACCCACACTGCCCAACGAATACCACCTACTTAATCAATTTGGTTAATTGGGCGGTATGATGGGGGATCGCTGTCTATCGTCTCAAAGGTCTTGGGTGAAAAATCATTACCATTGGTATAAACCTCATTGCTGACATGTGGGAAGACTCGACCGGAACCTCCGTTCGGCTCAATATTTCGGATCTGCTCCGGTGACAGTATACACCTCTTCCATGATTTCGTCCCGTTGGGCTTGCCAGGCCTCGAAATCGGCGGGGGTTTCGGGATATTTTTTGTACTGAGCGAGCAATCGGTCGGCCACAGATTTGGTCTGATAGAGCCGATAGAGCAATTGCCAGTGGCTCAAACTCCCCAGTAGCGTTCGCAATTTCAACCCCCAGCCGAATTCGGCTGTCCCCGCATAGAGTGCCTCCGAGACCTTTTCTGCCGGAATCGAGGTGAGGAGGCCCATGAGGTCCTCCACCTCCACGGTCGTAGTCAGGATGTTGTACACGTCGAGACTGGCATAGCGGCCTCCGAAATGTTCCATGACCGCTTCGTTGTAGTCCCAGAGCGCTGCTTCGCTCACGTCGCCATTCTCGATGGCTGAAACTGCTGTGTTTGCCGCATAGTACCCCGCGTAAGCAGCGCCCGCGATGCCTCCACCCGTTGTCGGATTGACGTGACCGGCCGCGTCTCCGACGGCCATATATCCCGGTGCAACGGCCGAGTCGTAGGGCCGACGTGTCGGGATGGCTGCCCCCAACTTATCGACCACGGTCGCGTCCTGAAACTCCGGCCGGGCTTCGAGGTCCGTTTTCATTGCCTGGACCAGTTTCATCGGCTCGGCCGTCATCTGAAATCCCACGCCGACGTTAATCTCGGTCGGTGTTCTGGGGAAATACCAGATGTATCCCTCTGCTCTATCGGTCGGTTTGAATACGAGGGCATCGTCCCATGAAACCGGCTCAGGAACTTCGAGCACTTCACGGTAGGCCGACGTGAACTGCTTGTAACTGACATTGGTATCGAAGGTTGTGGCCTCGAGATCGGCTTTGTCCTGCAAGATCGAGAGTGCCCCAGCAGCGTCGATGACGATATCTGCTTCGTATGTTTCCGGGTCTCCGTTCCGAGTTGCGACGACACCTGTAACCTGTCCATCAGTCTGGACCACGTCGGTCACCACCGTGTTGAAAACGTAGGTCGCGCCGGCGTCTTGGGCTGCTTCAATAATCGATTTTCCAAAGTCGAGTCGGTCGATCACGGCGAGTTCGCCAGGAACCGGAATGTCGATGACTGTGTCGACGCTCGGAATCTCGAATCGACCGTGATCGACGTCAGGATTCGTAATCGCCTCGTCGAACTCGGTTTTCGGGACGGATTCCGGGAACTCGTCGGCCCCCTTCAGTGCATCGCCACACGCGATGTGACCGGCGTCCGACTCGGGTTTTCGCTCTAATACCTGCACGTCGAGTCCGGCTTGGGCCATCGTCGCCGCGGCGTAGGACCCTGCAGTCCCGGCGCCGACCACAATGATGTCGCCGTCCTGAACGGGGGGCATGCCCCCGAATTATTTCCCACCATCAAAACCGTTGTCGGTCGTTTGGATAGAATCCTTGGGGCGGTGACAGCCCGTTCCGCTCGGGAGAAAAGTGTTATAGGGGTGATTTCCGTACACGGGACCATGTCAACTCACACCGTCGAGTTCGTCGGGACCGGCGAGACGATCGAGGTCGCCGAGACCGAGACTGTCCTCGACGCTGCGATCCGCGAAGGCATTTCCCAGGAATATTCCTGTCGGGTTGGGATGTGTCTGGCGTGTTCGGCCAAAATCGTCGACGGGGACGTAACACAACCTGCAGCTCGCGGGTTAACCGAGGCGGAAACTGAAGACTACGCGTTGACGTGTATGGCCCGGCCGCAGAGCGATCTCAAACTCGAACGTGGGGCCTATCCGCCGAGCATCGAAATAGAGTCTGACTCCAAAAGCGTCGCGGACGACTGAGCTAGTAAATCAACTGATCGTCACCGTCGCTCATGTAGAGGGTGCGGGCTGCGATGTTTGTTGCATGGTCACCGACCCGTTCGAGATCCCTGATCGTCAGCAACAACCTGGACACGTCGTTCATCAGGTGTTCAATTTCCTCGTCGTCCGTGTGTTGATCGATATTCCGCTCCATGAGATCTCGGACGACCGCCTCCGAAGCCTCCCGGCATTGTTCGTCGACATCTTCGTCCCAGTCAGCGATTTTGAGACAGGCCTCCGTGTCCTCCGTATCGAAAGTGACCATTGCCTCTTCCAGCATTGCCAGGGTTTCGTCGCCGATTGACTGGATATCGACCTCGGGAAAGACGTCCCGATCCGCATCCAGGCTGTAATCGGCGAGGTTCGTAGCCAGATCTCCGATCCGTTCGAGGTCGGTGATAATTTTGAACGTAGCGGCGATAAATCGGAGATCCGAGGCGACTGGTTGCTGTAGTGCTAGCAGGTCGACACAGTCACCTTCGAGTTCGAGATAGAGTTCGTTGATTTCCGCATCCCCGTGGATTACCGTCATCGCTGCTTCGTCATCCTTTGATTGCATCGCCAACAGTGCCGTCAGCAGTCGATCGCCCACGAGTTCGCCCATGTAGAGGACGTCACTCCGTAGTTGATCGAGTTGCTCCTGGTAACTCTCTCGCGCCATACGTATACCGTGGGCGTCCCCGTAATGTACTCTTCGGCAGGCAGAGATACCGCTGTGACGAGATTTATGACCCCACGCCCCCTCGAATGGCGTATGGAAGAGCAGGGACGGCTCGCCCAATCACTTGCCTACGAGCCACAAGTGACCGTTTCTGGGCCGACCCCGTTTACTGTCACGGCGGACACCATCGAAGAACTCGAGGTCCGAACGGTGGATGTCGAGATCATCTGTGCAACCGGAAGCAGTTATACGGCCGCCTGGACGGGCCCGACGGTCGGCTCCTTGCTGGACACCGCGTCCGTTTCGCCGGAGACGACCCATGTGGTCGTCGAATCTGCGGATGCGTATCGCGTCGTCATTCCCATCCGCGAAGCACTCGGAGGTGTTGTCTCCTACCTCAAAGACCGTGAACCGATCGGAGCACACCAGGACTACATGAATCGAATGGTGTCACCAGGTACCGAGGGTGCCAGAGACATCAAGGGCGTCTCGCGAATCGAGCCGAAGATCTTCGAGCCGGACGAGGAACCGGAATCGGCGGAAAACCTCTTCCCTGATGGCAAACGGTTCACCGCGAATCGGATCGAAAAAGACGACCTGGAGCAAGCCGAATGGCAATCAAAGTCAGATTCGACCGGGATGCCGACTGGGGTTTTAGAAGACGTCAGAGAGCTGATCGCTGACGGTCCGGATCCGTTCGATATCCGCTTCCATGGCCTCGAAATCACTCGTTAGTTCGGAGACGGTGTGTTGCATTTCCTCGAGGTCCGAGAGGCGTTCATCGAGTGCGTTGAGATCGCCCTCGACTCGTTCGAGGTCTTCGGTCGCCTCGAGTGATTCGAACGCCGCTTCAAGTGATTTGACAGTTGACTCGACCTGGTCGAGTTTCGATTCGAGCCCCCCGTACTTGGATTCGAGCTCCGAGGTGGTCGTCTCTAATTCCTCGTAGGCCCCTTCGAGGTCTTCGTGAGTAGCTTCGTGGTCCTCGTGTGCGGATTCGATGGTTCCAACGACTGTTTCCAGTTCGTTCGTTCGCTCTCCAAGTCCTTGTAGCTGGTCGGCGAGATCCTTCTGCCAGTCGACGAGTTCTTCCTGATCAGCTTCGAGGCTTTGGACAGTTTCCTCGAGGCTTTCGTGGCTTTCCAGGACCTCTTGATGAGCGGTTCGCATCGCGTCGAGGTCAGTTGTGCGGTCGGCGTATTGGTCGCTCAATGTTTCCTGGGTCTCCGTGATGTCTGTGACTGAATCGACGAGGGAATCCTGCTCGCTTGCGAGGTTCGAAACTGTTGCTTCCAGGTCCTCATGCGCGTCATCGAGGGCATCTTGTCCAGCTGCAAGGGCTGCCTGCTCGGAGACCAGATCCTCGATTGTCTCCTGGAATTCGCCTTGGTGTGCCGGCTGCTTGTCGAGTTTAGACTCGAGTGCTTCTTGGGCCGACGCGAGCTTCTCCATTTCGTCAACGAGTTCTTCGGATTCGTCTTCCAGCGCATCCAATCCGCCTTCGAATTCGGTGATGTCCTCTTGGACGTCACCGAATTCCGCTTGGAGGTCCGTAATATCGTTCTCGAGAGCCTCCTGACCCTCTTCAAGTTCAGTGATGGTCGCCTCGGGGACTTCGGTTCCTTTCTGGATGTCCGCCTGTTCCTCGAGAATCGCTTTCTGTTTGTCCTCGAGTTCGCGCTGACCGGATTCCAGGTTTGAAACGGTCGATTCGAGGTCGCTTACCTCATTTGCGATGACCTCCTGGATGTCGTCGCTCGTCCCGGCCAATTCGATGAAGTCCTCCAGTGCGCCAGTGTAGGCCTCGAGTTCCGAGACGCGGGACTGAAGATGGTCGAATTGGACCTGTTCGGTTTTGGTCGTCTCCATGAGGGCATCAGCGAGGGTCGCCTGTTTCTCCTCGCTGACTGTGCCCGAATCGATTTCATCGATGAGCTCCC
>JAGXLJ010000075.1 GCA_018334775.1 Halodesulfurarchaeum sp. | reverse complement strand
CGTTCCAATCATGGGAACGCTGTCGGTCGATCCATGGACTGCGTACCGGCGGGCCAGGGGGGCCGAGCCGTCATTTTTCTTCGAAACCTCCGGTGGGCGCGAGGGGTGGGGCTACTTCGGCGTTGAACCCACGGCGTTTCTCACTGTCGACGGCGCAGGGGCACTCGACCAGTTAGAGACGGTCCTGGATAAGGAATCGCTCGCCGAAACCGACTGTGAAATCCCCTATCCAGGCGGCCTCTTCGGCTGGCTCTCCTACGATGTCGTCCGGGACCTCGAGGACCTCCCCGAGCAGGCGACCGACGACCGTGGACTGCCACATCTCCAGTTCGGCGTCTACGAGGCCATCGCAGCCTGGCAAATGCCACTTGCGGAGGAGCCGTCATTGTTCCTCGTCGCCTCCCCCACCGTCGAAGAAGATGCGACGGCTGCCTACGAGCGGGGTCGAGACCAGTTAGACGCCCTGGCTGCGCGGATCGCTGCTGGTGATCCGACGGTCGGCGATCCGCCGGCCGTGACAAATACCGCGGAATTCCAGAGCCCAACCGACCGCTCGATGTACGCGGACCGGGTGGGAACGGTACAGGATTACATCAGGGCCGGGGATACCTTCCAGGTCAATATTTCGCAGCGGTTGGAGGCCCCAGCCGCCGTTCATCCGGTCGAGGCCTACGACGCGCTCCGGTCGGTTAATCCCGCCCCGTACTCTGGATTGATCGAATACCCAGGGGTCGATCTGGTGAGCGCGAGTCCCGAACTCCTCCTCGAACGCGAGGGTGATCGCATCGAAACCGAACCGATCGCGGGGACGCGCCCTCGCGGGGCAACTGAAGACGAGGACCGCACGCTTGAAGCAGATCTCACGGGCGACGAGAAAGAACGGGCTGAACACGCCATGCTGGTGGATCTGGAGCGAAACGACCTCGGGAAAGTGTCCGAATACGGGACAGTCACCGTCGACGAGTATCGCCGGGTCGACCGGTACTCCGAGGTGATGCACCTGGTGTCGCTGGTTTCGGGGCGGCTCCGACCTGATTCGGGAGTCGTAGACGCCATTCGGGCAATGTTCCCGGGTGGGACGATCACCGGCGCACCAAAACCACGGACGATGGAGATCATCGAGGAGGTCGAATCGACCCGACGGGGGCCCTATACCGGCAGCATGGCCGCAATCGGGTTCGACGAGCGGGCCACCCTCAATATCGTGATCAGGACGCTGGTGCGACATGGTGAGAACTATCACCTCCGGGTTGGTGGCGGGATCGTCCACGATTCGGTCCCGGATCGGGAATACGACGAGACACTCGACAAGGCCCGCGCCCTGCTCAACGCGGTCGATGCGGCCCTCGACGCCGGGGACCTGGGGGTGGGCGAATGAGCGATTTGACTAAAGAGAGCGGGCCTCACATCCTGGTGGTCGACAACTACGACTCCTTCGCGTACAATCTGGTCCAGTACGCCGGGGAATTCGCAGGCCAGATGACCGTCAAACGGAACGACGAAATCGATATCCCGGAGATTCGAGCGTTAGACCCGGACGGTATCATCGTCTCGCCAGGGCCGGGGATTCCCCAGGACGCAGGCGTTTCAATGCCGATCTTCGCGGAAGTGGACTATCCGACTCTAGGAGTCTGTCTCGGCCACCAGGCCCTCTGTGCGGTCCACGGCTCACCGGTGGATCTCGCCCCGGGCGTCGTCCATGGGAAATCGTCCATCGTGACCCACGACGGCGAGGGTATGTACGCCACCCTCCCTGATGAGTTCGAGGCGGGACGATATCACTCCCTGGGGGTCCAACGAGAAAACCTCCCAGCGAGTCTGGAAGAGACCGCCTGGACCGACGACGAACCAGAACTGGTGATGGGTGTGCGCCACGATGTCAAGCCTCATTACGGCGTACAGTACCATCCAGAAAGCATCCTGACACCGAAGGGAATAGATATCGTGGCATGGTTCGTTGAAGACGTATGCAATACCACGTAAACGGCGAGCTCGTGCCCGCCGAAGCGGCGACCGTCAATGTCGCTGACAGGGGGTTTCAATACGGCGACGCGGCCTTCGAGACGCTGCGAGCCTACGGGGGAACCCTCTTCAAATGGAATGCGCATCTCGAGCGACTGCAAACCACCTGTGAAAAACTCGGAATGCCCGCGGTGATTCCGGACGACCTCCACGAGCGTGTCGAAGAGACACTCGACGCGAACGATCTCGAAGATGGGTACGTGCGCGTCTCGATTACCCGAGGTATCCAACCGGGAGCGCTCACGCCCAAACCCGACATTGACCCGACGATCGTGGTGATTGTCAAAGAACTCCCGCGTGCGGGGGTAGAGGGCGAGCCGCGATGGGACGGGCCGGCAGTGGTGGAGACCGTCGAAACACGGAGAAATCACCCGGACGCGATTCCGCCCGGACTGAAAACCCACAATTACCTCAACGGGGTCCTGGCCAGGTTAGAACTCAGAAACGAGGACGGGACTGTCGCGGCCGACGATGCGTTGCTCCTGGACACGGCAGGCTACGTGGCCGAAGGAACGACTGCCAACGTGTTTTTCATGGAGAACGGCGTCCTCCATACGCCGAGTCTCGAGGGGGCAATTCTCGCGGGCGTGACCCGGGGCGTGGTCCTCGATTTGGCCGCCGATTTAGATATTCCGGTCGAAACGGGACGCTATCGGCCGGAGCGGCTTGCTGAGGCGGACGAGCTGTTCCTAACCAACACGACCGGTGAAGTGTGGCCTGTCGGGGAACTCGATGGCGAACAGTTCGCGGTCGGGCCCGTGACCGAACAGCTCGCAAAGGCCTACGACGAGTTGATCGAGGATTTCTACTGAACCGACGAGGCTGTCGGGACTAACGAGCCTCGGCATCATACCTTCTTGGGGCGAAGAGACCATCGATCAGTTAATGCCGACACTGGCTGTCGAAGACGGCTTTTCCGTACACGACTACCGAGCGGGACTCAAACTGCTGGAACAGGACGGGTCGACGATGACCCTCGAAAACCGCGAAGGATACACCTGTCCAGTCAGTGGCGACGTTTTCGATCGGTTGCTCGTGGCCGAAGACCAGGCACTCTCGTTTTCGTCTCCGCCACCTGAGCCGATCTGTGTGCGAAGCACGCCCGAGAAGATCCTGGTCCTGGCCCATTGACGGGAGGGGCAAATCCTTCGAATTTCGAAATCGAGTTGCGAAAACTGGAAACTTTCGCCGGACTTATTACGATGTGCGGGTTTCACTCGGTAATGCCAGACGACCGGACCGTACTTCTCATCGGAAGTGGGCCGATCCAGATCGGACAGGCGGCCGAGTTCGATTACTCCGGCGCACAGGCCTGCCGAGCCCTCCAAGAGGAGGGCGTCCGGGTCGTCCTCGTCAACTCGAACCCAGCGACGATCATGACCGACCCGGAGATGGCCGACGAGGTCTACCTCGAACCGATCACCACCGAGGCCATTGCCGAAGTCATCCGTGACGAAGAACCGGATGGCGTGATCGCGGGGCTGGGCGGCCAGACCGGACTGAACGTCACCGCCGAACTCGCCGAGCAGGGCGTTCTCGACGAGTACGACGTCGAGATCATGGGGACCCCGCTGGAAACGATCTACGCGACCGAGGACCGCGAACAGTTCCGTGACCGGATGCAGGCCCTCGATCAGCCGGTCCCCGAATCGGTCACCATCGAGAGTCTCGAACAAATCGAGAACGCCGTGGATACCGTCGGCGGCCTGCCAGTCATCATGCGGACGACCTACACTCTTGGCGGGCAGGGATCCGGCGTGGTGCACGACATGGAGAACCTCCACGACCGTGTCCAGCGCGGACTCAACCTCTCACGGAACCACGAGGTGATGATCACCGAGTCCATCGACGGATGGGTCGAACTTGAATACGAGGTCATGCGGGACGCCGCGGACTCCACGATCATCATCTGCAACATGGAGAACCTGGATCCGATGGGGATCCACACCGGCGAATCGATGGTCGTGACCCCGAGTCAGGTCATCCCCGACGAGGGTCACCAGGAAATGCGGGACGCAGCCCTCGAGGTCATTCGGGACCTGGGCATACAGGGCGGCTGTAATATCCAGTTCGCGTGGCACGACGACGGAACCCCAGGCGGGGAATACCGTGTCGTGGAAGTCAACCCCCGTGTCTCGCGGTCCTCCGCGCTGGCCTCCAAAGCGACCGGGTATCCCATCGCAAGAGTCACCGCAAAGGTCGCACTGGGCAAGAAACTCCACGAGATCGAAAACGAGATCACGGGTGAAACGACCGCAGCCTTCGAACCGGCGATCGACTACATCGTGACGAAGATCCCTCGGTGGCCCATAGACAAGTTCCCCGAAGTGGACTTCACGCTCTCGACGGCGATGAAGTCGACTGGGGAGGCGATGGCCATCGGCCGGACCTTCGAGGAATCCCTGCTCAAAGCGTTGCGTTCGACGGAGTACGTCCCCGCTGTGGACTGGGATGCGGTCTCGGACGAAAAATTGGTCAAAAACCATCTCGAAACCCCGACCCCGGACAGGCCCTACGCCATCTTCGAGGCATTCGATCGTGGATTCACCACGGCGGAGGTCGTCGGGGCAACCGGAATCAAGGAGTGGTACATCGAACGGTTCGCCAATGTAGCGACTGCCGCTGGGAAGGCGGCTGACGGGAACTTCGAACCGGCCCTCAAAACCGGCTACACGAACGCCGAAACCGCCGCCATGGCGACCGACGGAACGGTCGATACAAGTGCGACCGGTGGGGGGCTGGGACCGACCGAGATGGACCTCCCGGGGACCAATGCTGACCCGGCAGTCAGTGTCGAAACGACCGAGTCGGAAGGCCCAGGACGTACGTTCAAACAGGTCGATACGTGTGCCGGGGAGTTCGCCGCCTCGACACCGTATTATTACTCCGCACGCTCACCAGGAGAACGGACCCGCGTGGAGGTCCAGACTAACCCGGACGTCGAAAGTGTGGTAATCGTCGGTGCAGGCCCGATCCGGATCGGACAGGGAGTCGAATTCGACTACGTAACCGTCCACGCCGTCCGGGCACTTCGGGAGGCAGGCATCGAGACCCACATCGTCAATAACAATCCCGAGACCGTCTCGACGGATTATGATACCTCCGACGGCCTGTTCTTCGAACCGATCACCGCAGAAGAAGTCACAGACATCATCGAAGCGACCAATGCCGACGGGGTGATGGTCCAGTTCGGCGGTCAAACCTCCGTGAACATCGGGGACCCGCTCGCGGCCGAAATCGAGCGGCGGGACCTCGAGTGTGAACTCTTGGGAACGAGTGTTGAGGCGATGGACCTTGCGGAGGACCGGGACCGGTTCAACGCTCTGATGGACGAGATGGGCGTCGATCAGCCCTCCGGCGGGACGGCCACAAACGAAGCCCAAGCGCTCGACCTGGCCCACGAGATCGGCTATCCCGTTCTGGTCCGGCCGAGTTACGTGCTCGGCGGCCGGGGGATGGAAGTGGTCTACGACGACAACGAACTGAAAGGCTATATCGAGGAGGCCGTGCGGGTCTCCCCTGAAAAGCCGATTCTCGTCGACGATTATCTCGAAGGCGCCATCGAACTAGACGTCGACGCGGTCGCCGACGGCGAGGAAATCCTCATCGGCGGCGTCATGGAGCACATCGAGAGCGCCGGGGTTCACTCGGGTGACTCGGCCGTGATGATCCCGCCGCAGAACCTGGGTCAGGAGACGATGGCGCGGGTGCGTGATGTCGTCGAAGACATCGCCACGGCTCTCGAAACAGTCGGCCTGCTCAACGTCCAGTTGGCCATCCAAGATGGCACTGTTTACGTCCTCGAAGCGAACCCCCGCTCCTCCCGGACGGTGCCGTTCATCTCCAAGGCTACGGGCGTCCCGATCGCCAAGCTGGCCGCAAAAGTGATGGCTGGGACGGGTCTCCCCGAACTCGACGTAGAGGAGCAGATCCCCGAGCAGATCTCGTTCAAGGAAGTCGTTCTCCCCTTCGACAGACTCCCCGGGTCGGATCCCACACTCGGCCCTGAGATGAAATCTACTGGCGAAGTTATGGGCACGGCCGACACGTTCGGCAAGGCCTACGAAAAGTCCCAGATGGCTATTGACAAGCCGATCCCGACTGAAGGGACCGCGCTGATCGATCTGAGCCACGAGGAATTCCCCGACCCCGAGACTGCGGCCGGCAAAGAGCTCATCGAGGGGTTCGCCCGACACTTCGCTATTGCTGACTTCGAAGACGAGAGTGAGTTCGAAGCGGCCATCCAGGCCGGGGACATCGACCTCATCATCTCCCGGAACCGCGAACCGTTGCAGGTTGCCGTCGAACAGGAGGTTACCTACTTCTCGACCTTTTCGTCTGCGAGAGCGACCCTCGCCGCCCTTAAAGCCCAAGAGGAGCCGTTAGACGTCGAGTCCATCTCGGACCGGCT
>JAGXLJ010000074.1 GCA_018334775.1 Halodesulfurarchaeum sp. | reverse complement strand
TACAGAACGCGTTATCAACACCGCGGAGGTCCCCGTGATTGCAGTCAATCCCGGAACGCAATCACTCGCCTATCCGTGCCAGGATCTTCTGGTTCCCACGGACGGCAGCCGTGGTTCGGAACTCGCGTTGTCCGAAGGGGTCGCCCTCGCAAACGCAACTGGTGCCACGCTTCACCTGCTCCACGTTGTTGAGACTGGAAGCCTTGGTCCGGATGCTCGCTCTCTGGTGAAAGATGAGGAACTCACCACCCGAGCGGACGAGATCATCGCAGACGCTATCGAGACCGCAGAGGCGGCGACCGTCGATCGCATCGAGAGTGAAATCGAATTCGGTGTCCCGTCGAAAGAAATCCGAAACTACATCGATGCAAACCAGATCGACTTCGCGATCCTCGGCACGCACGGCACGACCGATTTCAGCCGATATATGATGGGTGGGGTAAGTGCGAAAATCGTTCGAACGTCGCCAGTTCCGGTGATGTGGGTTCGGGAGCCGGACTCGAGTGGTGGGTGAGACGCCTCTGCTGGAGGGTGACAAACCATTTGAGAGGGATGCACGTAGGTACTCACAGTGCACATGTACGAGGATATTCTGCTCCCGTTCGATGGAAGCGATGGGGCTGCGGAGGCATTGCATCACGCTGCCGAGATTGCACACTGGGCCGACGCAACGATCCACGTTCTGTTCGTCGCGGATACGACACGCGATAGTGTCACGGTCGTCGAAACCCAGGTCGTTGATGCTCTTGTTCAGGAGGGTGAGGACATCGTCGAGGACGCAGAGAAGACCCTGGACACACTCGGTGTCGACTACGATTCCGACGTCGTCCAGGGGCATCCAGCGCCGACGATCGTCGAGTACGCCGAGCAATACGAGTACGACGTGATCGTGATGCCGACCCATGGTCGGGAGGGGGTGTCACGATACCTTCTCGGAAGCGTCACGGAGAAGATCGTCCGTCTGTCTACGGTCCCCGTTCTGACGACACGGATGCAGCCCGACGAACAACTGATATTCCCGTACGAGAACATCCTCCTACCGACCGACGGGAGTCCTGGTGCGGTCCATGCTGCCGAGCATGGCCTCTCCCTTGCAGCGGCTCTCGATGCGACTGTTCACGTGCTATCTGTCGTAAATGATACCTCACTGGGGCCGGACGTTCGCTCAGCTATTTCAGGACAGGAAGGTGAACAGGCTGCGACCGATGCCGTCGACGACCTCGTGTCCGAGGCGGAGACACGCGGCGTTTCGAACACTATCCGGCACGTCGAACACGGATCTCCTATCGAGGTAATACTCGACACTATCGACTCGAACGATATCCACGCCGTCGTGATGGGAACGACTGGGAGGCGTGGAAGTGATCGAATACTCCTTGGGAGCGTCGCTGAGAAGACTGTCCGCTCTGCACCAGTTCCCGTCATCACGGTTGGACGCGGAGAGTAGCGGTTCCGTGAGATGGCTTACGGCTATCGGATTCCTGTGGTCATTATTGCGTCCGAGATTTGAAGACCCGAGTATTCAATCGAGATACGACCACGTTGAGCAGGAGGAACGCGACGAACCCGATGGCGATCCATCCCCACTCGACGAGGGTGAGGGGAACGACCTGGAAGAAGTCGCGAAGCGGTGTGTACAGCACTGCGAGCTGGACGAGGAGTGACACGCCAATCGCACCGACAAGCCATAGATTCGAGCGAAGCGGCTGGTCGTACCGCGAGCGAATCACCTGGATGCGTATCAGTTCGACGACCACGATGAACGTAAACAGGAGCGACTGAGCACGGAGAAGCGATCCTGTGCGGTCGAGCGCGTAGAAAAAGATGCCCAACCCCGTCACTGCTAACAGAACCGCGATCGTCAGTATCGACACGAGCACGCGCGTGTTGATTACCCCTTCGTCAGTGGGTCGCGGGGGGCGATCCATGAGTCCATCCGCGTGTGGGTCCGCGCCCAGCGCGAGCGCGGGGAGCGTATCTGCGACGAGGTTGATCCAGAGAATCAGGATCGGCGTCAAAATCAATGCTTGCGACGTCCCCGAGAATTGTGCCGGGAAGAGCAAACTCCCGAGTAACACGCCGAGAAACACCACCAGTACCTCGCCGGTGTTGGTCGAGACGAGGTAGTTGACGAACTTGCGGACGTTCTCGAAGATGCCCCGTCCCTCTTGGATGGCGTCACGAATCGTGGCGAAGTTATCATCCTGCAAAATCATATCGGATGCTTGTCGGGCAACATCAGTGCCGCGCTGTCCCATCGCCACCCCAACGTCCGCCTGCGTGAGCGCTGGCGCGTCGTTGACACCATCGCCGGTCATTACGACGTTGTGTCCGTTGTCCTGCAGCGCGTTCAGAATACGGACCTTGTGATCGGGTTCTACCCGGGCGAATACGTCTACGTCTTCGATAGTTCGCCCCAGTTCGTCGTCGGATTGTTCGGTGATGTCACCACCCGTGAGGGCACCATCGGGGTCGAGTCCGATTTGCTCGCCGACGGCTTGCGCCGTCGTAAGATTATCTCCGGTCGCTAATACGGTTCGAATGCCAGCCGACCGACAGTCTGCGATTGCGTCCTCGACCTCCTCTCGGGGCGGATCGAGCATTCCCTGTAACCCGAGAAACACCATTCCGTTCTCGATCTGATCCGCGTCGGCCGATGGGTCCGAAACAGGCTTCGATGCGAATCCCAGCACTCGAAGCGCGTCAGCTGCGAACGACTGTGTCTTGTCGAGAATTTCCTGTCGCTTTTCCTCGGTGAGTTCGGATACGTCACCATCTTGGAGGACGGAGTCACACCGTTCCAAGACAGTTTCGGGTGCTCCCTTCATGTAGGCTGTCGGTTCTCCGTTGTCGACGATGACGGACATCCGCTTTCGCTCTGAGGAGAACTGGATCTCTCGGATTCGCTCTTCAGTTGGATCGATATCCGCCTCGTCCGCTATTCGCCGGAGCGCGATCTCCGTTGGCTCGCCACGATACTCGTTATCATCCGTCCATTCCACGTTATTGCAGAGTGTTCCACATCGCAGCAGTGGCGCAACTTCCGGATCACGATCTTCATTGCCGTTAGCAGCGACCCGCTGATCATCGATCGCTGATTTCGAAGGTGACTCGGACAGATCAATGATAGATTCCGAGGTGTAAAGCCGCGTCACCGTCATCTCGTTTTCCGTCACCGTACCCGTCTTGTCTGTGACGATAACATCGACCGACCCGAGACTTTCGACGACCGGAAGTCGTCTAATCAGCGCATTCCGATCGACCATCTCCCGTGCGCCCAGCGCCAGCGTAAACGTTACGACCGCCGGAAGCCCCTCCGGGACGCCCGCAACGGCGAGGGTGATACCAACGAGGAGGATCGCGGTCGGCTCCGTCGACGTGAACAGAAACTGGACAGCAACGACCAAGGCGATTAGGACAACAACGAGTCCGCCGATCTGCTTGCCGAGATGTTCGACTTCGGCTTGGAACGGTGTTTGTCGGTCGTCAGCCTCGCCCAGCTGGGTGGCGATTCCACCGACCTCCGTGTCCATACCGGTCTCGACGACGACCGCTCGGCCTCGGCCTTTTACCACGGTCGTGTTCTTGTAGACCATGTTGCGACGCTCGGCCAGCGGCGTGTCCTCGTCTATGGTCCCGGTTGTCTTCTCGACGGGCGTACTTTCCCCGGTGAGTGGGGACTCGTTCGTACGTAACTCCTCGGCGTCGAGTACTCTTGCGTCGGCCGGAATCGCGTCTCCCTGTTCGAGAGAGATGACATCCCCTGGGACGAGCTGTTCTGCGTCGATCGACTGTTTTTCCCCGTCACGGAGGACTGTCGCCGCCGGTGTTGCGAGTTCGCGAAGGGCTTCGATAGACCGGGTTGCTTGGTAATCCTGCACGAATCCGAACACACCGTTGGCAGCGATGATGAGTACGATGAATACCGCCTCAGTGTAACTCGGCTCTCCACCAGGGATGAATCCGGTACCGAGTGACAAAAGTGCCGCTACGACGAGGAGATAGATGAGCGGATTACGGAACTGGGAGAGGAAGAGATCCAGAACCGACGCCCGTTCGGCTTCCTGAATATCGTTTGTTCCGTACTCCGACAGCCTGCGATCTGCCTCCTCGGACGAAAGCCCCTCTTCGCCGGTCGCCAACGCCGAGAAGGTCTCATCTGCCGGTGTCGCATACCAGGGTTTCGAGGGAGTCGTGTCCGCATTGGAGCCAGTCATACTATCGAGAGATTCCAATTAGCGACACCGCATGCAGCCTGAATCCATTTTTAAATCCATACACTTCTGATCTATTACCTAACTCGAATCTGGTCAAAACACGGGCGAGGGAACTCAAACGCTTCCCGAAGACGATCATCTTCTCAGCGGATCTCTCCGTTGTCTGATTCGGGTATTCGGACCGTCAATACTGGAATAGGCGACGTCCGAACGAGATGCTCAGTGACGCTGCCGAGGACGTATCGGTCAAAGCCCGTGCGTCCGTGAGTACCGACAACGACGAGGTCGATGTCGTGTTCTTCGATATAGGTGAGAATCGCTTTGGAAATCGAGGGCCCATATTCGACCGTTTTCGACGCTGGTTCGATGCCAGCATCGTCCGCATATGTCGCGGCCTCGTTGAGGAGATCATGGGCGCTTTCCTCCAACATCTCCAGTTGCATATCGACCCGGACGTCGACTCCCAGCGCCGAGATAGCGATGACAGAAAGGAGGTGAAGGGTGGCGTCCTCGGCGTCCGCGATGTCGACGCCGAGAGCGAGCGCCTGATTCGCACAGTCGCTCCCGTCGGTGGGGACGAGGACGTCCGTATACGGGTAGGTAATCTCGACATCATCATCAGGCCGAATCGTGAGCACGGGAACGTCTGCTCGACGGACAACCCGATCGGTGGTACTGCCGAGCAGAAATCGTTCGAGTCCCCGGCGCCCGTGCGTCGGCATTGCTACGAGATCGAAGCCATGTCTTTCGGCGTAGTCGACGATTTCTCGATACGGTTCTCCTTGGAGAACGTCCGTAATGGTGTCGACACCACGTTGCTGTGCTTGGTCTGCTGCCTCGCGAACGATTCGATTTCCGTCCTGTTCGAGAGCGTCAATGTCCGCGTCTGACATCTGTAGGACGCGATTCTGCGTCGTATCGACGATATTGAGGATGCATATTGTCGCGTCGTGGCGGGCCGCGAGATCGAGTATATGATCGAACGCAAACGCTGCTCCCTCACTCCCGTCGGTCGGGAAGAGTACCTGTTCAAACATGGCTTCGATGACGGTGCGGAGATATAAAATTGGGAGTGGTGTTCTTGGTATTCGTCTCGCAAACGCGCGGGGAGATGAGTTGATTGGCATCGTCTGGTGTCCGCCTCTCATAGTGAGTATCGTAGCCAGCCGAAGTCCAGCGAGCCTCGATTCGACGTCGGTGTCGGGTCAGCCTTACTCGAACCTCCAAGTTCCTCCGATACTCACCATCAGCTGGATTCATCTGCTGCGAGGTATTCGATGTCGATCGGGTCTTCGATATCACCCATTACCGATTCAAGCAGGTCCGTGACGGTTACCATCCCGACGACCCCGCCATCTTCGATGATGAGCGCGAGTTCTTGATTCTCTGCCTGGAACTGATCGATCGCGTCACTAACATCGACGTCCGGAGAGAGTGTCATCGGTGGTGCTGCCAGTTCGGAAAAGTCAATATCACCCGTGGCGAGTTCTTCGCGATGTCGCGCTAGAATCGGAAAGTAGACGATCCCCTCGAAGTCGGTCAACTGGTCACCGATTAGCGGGTATCGCGTGTGTGGATTCGCTTCCATCCGACGGAAGTTCTCTTTGGAATCGACTGCTGTTGACAGCGCGACGATATCTTCGGCGGGGACCATTACCTCACGTACCGGCTGTTCACCGATATCGAGGGCGTTCATCACCTCCTCCCGGCGGTCGGAAGCCACGTTGCCATCTTCAAGCACCGATCCAAGCCGGTTTCGGAGGTCGGCACGAGTCTCAATAACTTCTTGCTCGGTCTCGGTCCATGATTGGGTCATTTGTATGCCGAACAGCCCGAGTGTTGCTTTTGCAACCGAGTCACCGATCCAGATGGCCGGGGCAAGAATTTTGGCGAACCAGTACAATGGTCGTGCCCCGTACTGGGCGACCTGTTTGGAGCGTTCAACGCCGAGGTACGTGGGTGTCTGTTCTCCGTGTGTGAGGTGGACTAGGTTAATAATAAGAAACCCAAGCAGCGAGCCAGCTCCGGCCGATGCGAGCGTGGTATTTTGAAATAGTGGCTCGAATAGGGCTGCAAGTCCGGGTTCGGCGATAATCCCCAGCGCGATACTCGTTCCAGAGATCCAGACTTGGCACGTCGTTAGATAAAATTCCAGATCGTTGGTCATCTCCCATGCGAGTTCAAGCCCCGGCGTGTCGAACTCCGATTTGGAGTACTGTC
>JAGXLJ010000073.1 GCA_018334775.1 Halodesulfurarchaeum sp. | reverse complement strand
GGGTCATCGGGCCAGGCCGGTTCATCGAAGATCGTGTCGAAGTGGTCGCTCCAGTCCCCTGGAATCACCAGGGTGTGGTGGGCCAGTTCGGGAACCTCGCCCTCGACCCCCAGATAGAGCATGAACGCAGACGGTGCGTAGGTTCGTGACTCCCAGTACTCGGCGTCGTACTGTCTGTCGCTGGGCTGGAGGAGTTCCTGCTCGGTATGTGCGTAATCGGCGTCCGAGACCACCAGGTCGGTCTGGTACTTGTTTGCGGTCGTCCGCACGGTGAAATTCCCTCGAGATCCACGAATCGATGTCACGGGTTCGTCCGTCACGAACTCGACGCCCAGTTCCTCGTTTAACTCCACCATTGCCTCGACGACCCCGCCGATGCCACACTCGGGATAGTAGACGCCCAGATTGAAATCGACGTGACTCATCAGGTTGTAAAGCGCCGGCGTATTTCGTGGCGCACCCCCGAGGAAGACGAGGGTATATTGCATGATTTGGCGGAGTTTCGGGTGATCGAAGTACTTCTCGACGTGGTCCTGCATCGTTCCCAGGAGAGACAATCCCCGGGCGTATTTTGCGAGTCGCGGATCGAGGAAATCCCGGATGCGCGAGCGGTCCTCGTAGACGAAATGTTCCATCCCGATATCGTAGTTCTCTTTGGACTTCTCGAGATAGCGTTCGAGGGCGTCTCCAGCCCCGGCTTCGTATGCTTCGAACAGTTCGATCGACGACTCGAGATCGCGGGTGATATCGATCCGATCGCCATCCGGATCGCGCTCGACCCCTGGTGGGTTCCCATCTGGCTCCGGTCCGACGTTTTCCTTGAAGAAGAGTCGGTAGTGCGGGTCGAGGTGTTCCAGTTCGTAGAACTCGGCCGGGGATCGATCGAAGTGATCGAAAAACCGCTCGAAGACGTCGGGCATGAGATACCACGACGGCCCCAGGTCGAAGCGAAATCCCTCGGCTTCGAGAACCGCTGCTCGCCCCCCGACCGATTCGTTCTTTTCGAGTACCTGCACGTCAGCCCCGGCGTCAGCGAGATAGGCGGCCGTCGAGAGACCGCCGAATCCGGCCCCGATGACGGTAGCTGACCGGTCGGAAAGTCTGTCCATACAGATAGAGACGGCGGGCCGACTCAAAAACGATTGCCCCTGGTAACCTCTCACTCGAGTCCGAAACTGTCGGCGAGTATAGTCTCGTGAACGTCACCCGCCTTGTAGGTCGGACCGCCCCGGACGTCTATCGTTACCTGAGCCGGCCCGAAGACGGCCGGATCGATGTCCGAGAGGTCCCAGTCGACGTGCTCGTAAATCTCTTTGAAGGGGTCCCCGTAGGTCACGGCCGCCGTCGAGGCGACGTTTTCGAGGGCGTCGTCGTCCTCACGAACCGTCAGATGGACTTGGCCACCATAGACCACGCTGTCGTTCACTCGCCCCATCGCCGTTTCCTCGTTGCCTGCAACGGGCGGAACCGGTGCGGACCCGCTTGCAGTCAGCACGTCCGTCGGATCGTAGCCGAGTTCGAAGAGTCGGAACACGGCCAGTTCGGCGGCCCGGCCGGCCCCGCTGACACTCCCTGCGACACTGCCCGTCCGGTAGGCTGGAAGATACACGGCTTCGGGAGCGACGTCAGTTCGGTCTGCGACGTGGGCCGCGATACCCGCTCTGGGCATCGTCTCCGTCTCGATCGACAGCACGGCCAGGTCGAAGGCGTCGGCGTAATCGAGCGCCTGAAATTCGGTTTCTTCCGCTACGAGCGCCCGCGCTGGACCGCTACCCAGAGCTTCGAACCCTTTGTGGCTTAGTTCCCACCCTGCCTTCTGGGAGCCCAACAGCGAGAGCCCTGGTTGGTCGGTCGAGACCTCGACGTGGGGGAATGGTGCACCGGCGACTGTGTCCATACGGGTCTGCACCGTCGCAAGACCGGCGGTCTGCAGCTCGGTGAGTAGCAGTCCTGCTTCGATGCCCCCGTCGGCTTCGACGCCGAAATCGATCGCGGTCGCGCCGTTCGACAGTTCCTGTGGGACGACCGCGAGTTCGTCGGCGAACTCCAGAGCCTCGTCGGCCAACTCGATCGCCATTCGATTGAGACTTTCCATAGCCTGGATTTCCCGGTCATCGGCTAAAGGACTTTGTGTAGGGCTCGGTCTCGACGCCGGTCGACTTGCTTGTGGGGCAGGCGAACAGGCCTGGCGCAGAGGGGGCACAGTTTTACTGTGTGGCTCCCTACCATGAGGTGTGGAACCATTATGGAAGACAAACTTGAACGCCTCGAAGCGATAGTCGACCGACTCACGGAGGACCAGCCGATCGACTCCGATGAGCTCAGGGACATCGCCTCGGATCTTGAAACTGGCACGAAGTACACCTGTGCCACCTGCAAGATGTTCTGCACGGGTGAGGAAATCATGGTCATCTACGACTCGGAGGCAGAGGAGTTCATTCAGATCGAGGCTCCGATGGACGAATCGAAACCGGTCTCGGTCGAGCGGGTGGCGTGAGGATCGGTTCGGGTAGCGCTTCTCGGTGTCGGTGATGTGGAGAGGGGTTGGGTTGTTTTTGGATGCGCTGGCGGGGATTTGAACCCGATGGCAAATCCTCCCTGTTCGCGGTTTCACCGCTCACATTTCCGAGACACTCGAACCGCGAGTGTCTCGTAGCACTCGGATTTGCGTGGTTCAAATCCCAACGCATCCATCAGCCGAATCGAACCGAGCGGCACAGCACGCTGGTCGCTCGGTGTCGATGTCTCGGAGAAGTGCGCTGGCGGGGATTTGAACCCCGGTTGTGACCATGGCAAGGTCACGTGATACCACTACACTACCAGCGCGTGCCTTGCAAAAGACCATCCGACAGCCACGGGAAAAACACTTTCGAAACGGGTGAGGTCAGGCCGAGTCTGACTTCTCGTCTATGCGTTCGGGTTGCTGCTCCAACTCGCGAACCCGCCGTTCCAGCGTCTCGACCTGTTCCTCATCGACATCCGATCGGCTGAACAGGTCTCGGAGGAGCATGGGTATCCCGATGACGAAGAGCAATGGCAGGATAAATATCAGGAGTCTGATGCCGATCTCCATTTGGCTCTTGGGCGAACAAGACTGACCACAACGGCCAGCGGGGGAGTCCTGGGACCGTCTCTCAAACGGACCGTCCAGCACCCCCAAAACGCCTGTATTCGAACGTGAAACCGACTCACACCCCCAGAAAGAAACGCCATGCTTAAATGGACGTATTGAAAAGAAATGCTACAGTCTCATGGCGAGACGCGGACGCGGGACGGCATGACAACGAGCGTGCTCGTTCCGTCGTCCATCGCCCGAGAGACCACCGACAAACGGACGGCGACCCTGAAGTTAGGGTACGTGGCCCGTGCGGCGGCGGTCTTCGGGATCGACCGTCTGTGGGTCTTTCCGGACTCCGACGGGGAAACAGGATTGGACGGCGGGTTCGTCGAGACCGTCCTCCGGTACGCCGCGACACCGCCCTACCTCCGAAAGGAGGTATTCGGGACGCGGGACGAACTGGAGTACGCCGGTGTGCTACCGCCGCTCCGTCTCTCGTCATGGACCGGCTCCGAATCGAGCGGTTCGGGGTCGATACGTCAGGGAGTAGTGACCCAGGTCGGATCTGACGGGCGCGTTCGGGTCAATTGCGGACTGCAACACCCGATCTCGCTCCACGTACCGTCGCAGATGACGGTCGCGGAGGGGGAGCGCGTGACCATCAGGGTCTCTTCGCGACGACCGGTTCGCGCGAAACTCGTCGACCAACCCCTACCGGGCTTCGTCGTCGACCGCGTGGACCTCCGGGACGCTCTCGATCGTCCCGACGCCGGACTTCGGGTCGCCACCTCTCGCCACGGGACGCCAATTACGGCGTCGCTGGCGGCCGAGATGGCGACCCGGGGCGTCGAGGATGGACTGACCGTCGCGTTTGGGGCGCCGGGTCGTGGCCTGCCCGAGATGCTCGGACTCGATCCGAGCGATCTGGCAGCCGACTCGACATCCCCGCCGGTCAGCGAGACCCGTCCCGATTCCGATACCCCGGGCGGATTCGACGCCTGGCTGAATACTATCCCGGACCAGGGTAGCGAGGTAGTGCGAACGGAAGAAGCGATGTTCGCCTCCCTTGCCCACCTGACGCTCACGGAGTGATACGATGCCACAACCAGACCGACCACGAAAAGGCTCGATGGGGTTTAGCCCCCGCAAGCGTGCCCAGAGCGTTGTGCCACGATTCGGTTCGTGGCCCGACGACGACGGGCAGGTGGGCCTGCAGGGATTTGCCGGGTACAAAGCCGGCATGTCCCACGTCGTCATGGTCGACGACCAGGCGAACTCTCCGACGGAGGGCATGGAAACGACCGTGCCAGTGACCGTCGTGGAGACCCCACCGATGCGGGTCGCAGCCGTGCGTGTGTACCAAGACACGACGTACGGGCAGAAGCCTCTCACAGAGGTCTGGGCGACTGACGCCCATCCCGACCTCGATCGAGCCGTCTCCATACCGGACGGTGCACAGGACGATAACAGAAACCAACTGACTGATGCTCTCGAAGCGGGCGACGTCGACGACGTTCGCGTCGTCTCGTATACGGTCCCCGCCGAGGTGCCAAGCGTTCCGCGCAAGAAACCCGACGTGATGGAAAATCGCGTCGGTGGCGGAACCATCGGCGACCGGGTCGAGTTCGCACTCGATCTGCTCGACGAGGACGGCAGCTTCGAATTCGGTGACGTCTTCCGCGCCGGGGAGTTCCTCGACGTGGCTGGCGTCACCAAAGGCAAGGGCCTCCAAGGGCCCGTCAAGCGCTGGGGCGTCCAGAAGCGGAAGGGCAAACACGCCCGCCAGGGTTGGCGACGCCGTATCGGCAACCTCGGTCCGTGGAACCCGAGCCGCGTTCGCTCGACGGTTCCCCAGCAAGGACAGACCGGCTATCACCAGCGAACCGAACTCAACAAGCGCCTCCTGGAATTCGGCGACGAGGACGACGTGACCGTCGACGGCGGCTTCCCGAACTACGGCGAAATCGAGGGGTCGTACGCGCTTGTCGAGGGCTCGGTTCCCGGCCCGGAGAAACGCCTGGTGCGTTTCCGCCCGGCCGTTCGGCCGAACCAGTCACCGCGCCTCGATCCCGAGGTGCGCTACGTGAGCACAGCCTCGAACCAAGGATAATCATGCAGGTACCACTCAAAGACCTGGACGGCGAGGAGGTCGAATCAGTCGATCTCCCGTCGGTCTTCGACGAACCGGTCCGGTCGGACCTCGTCCGACAGGCCGTCACCGCCGCCCAGGCCAACCGCCGACAGGATTACGGCGCTGACGAATTTGCCGGGATGCGAACGTCCGGTGAATCCTTCGGGAGCGGGCGTGGGATGGCCCACGTGCCACGATCGGAGGGCACTGGCGTTCGGGTTCCCAATACCGTCGGGGGCCGAACGGCTCACCCGCCGAAAGCCGAGACGGATCGTACACGAACCATCAACGACAAGGAACGACAATCAGCGGTCCGCAGCGCCATCGCGGCGACGACGGACCCCGAACTGGTCGCCGACCGCGGCCATCAGTTCGACGCCGAGGAACTTCCGATCGTCTTCGAAGACGACTTCGAGGACCTGGAGAAGACCCAGGACGCCCTCGCGGCATTCGAAGCCGTCGGCCTCGGAGCTGACATCCAACGCGCCGACGAAGGTCGGACGATTCGGGCTGGCCAGGGCAAGCGCCGTGGCCGCAAGTACCGCCGTCCGTCCTCAGTCCTCGTCGTTACCTCGAGCGAGTCCGGCCTTTCACGGGCGGCTCGCAACCTGGCCGGCGTCGACGTGGCGACCGGTCGTGAAGTGAACGCCGAGGACCTCGCCCCCGGTGGCGAGCCCGGCCGACTCACCGTCTTCACCGAAAGCGGTCTCGCGGAGGTGGCCGACCGATGAGCGGCGTCATCGACCACCCCCTTGTGACTGAGAAGGCGATGAACGACATGGACTTCGAGAACAAGCTCCAGTTCCGCGTGGACCTGGACGCGACGAAACCCGAAGTTCGGGACGAAGTCCAGACCCGCTACGACGTCGAAGTCGTGGACGTGAATACTATGATCACCATGAAGGGAACGAAAAAAGCAATCGTCACACTCTCGGAAGACGACGAGGCCCAGGACGTGGCCTCCAGAATCGGGGTGTTCTGAGATGGGACGCAGAATTCAGGGACAACGACGCGGACGCGGTGGGCCGACGTTCCGTGCCCCCTCGCACCGCTACAAGAGCGACCTACAGCACAAGAAGGCAGAGGAGTCCGACCTCGTCTCCGGCGAGGTCGTCGACATCGAACACGACCCCGCCCGGTCTGCTCCGGTCGCGGCCGTCGAGTTCGAGGACGGCGACCGTCGACTGGTCCTCGCTCCCGAGGGCATCGCCGTCGGCGAGCAGTTGCAGGTCGGCGTCTCCGCCGAGATCAAACCCG